>NZ_JBANLY010000005.1:0-205011 GCF_037046045.1 Rossellomorea sp. LJF3
GGGAGCAAGCTCCCATCAATCCGCTCGACTTGCATGTATTAGGCACGCCGCCAGCGTTCGTCCTGAGCCAGGATCAAACTCTCCGATAAAAGTTTGAATAGCTCTTTAAAAATAAATCTAGAATTAACGTTGACGTATTGTCTTGTTTTGTTCAGTTTTCAAGGTTCAATGTTTATCGCTCGTCCAAGAAGCGACTTTATTAATATATCATGTTTTGCACTTTCGCGTCAACAACTTTTTTCATTTGTTTTTCGTTAATGTTGTTTGCTGTATCAGCGACGTTTATTAATATAACACGCTGTTAATGCTATTGCAATATATTTTTAAGGAAAACTTAAAAATATATTTAATCTCGCGCATGTTCTGATAAACGGATATTCCCCATATACATGAGTACTACGCATTCTGAAAGGGGATTTTCCAGACATGCTTACAACCGTTGCACTATATCTATCTTTCATTATGGCCGTGTATTTATTTGCGTATTCTTATGTACAGGCCCTTAAGATATGTGAAAGTACTGCTCCTGTAAGGGGACTGACCTTCATTTTTTCCGTTGTCATGGCATTTGTATTTTCCGGGTTTACATACGTATTTTCTTAAGTCCGATGCCATCAAAAAGACTAAGGGGCCCTCGCTCCTTAGTCTTTTTGATTGAGGTCCAACAGCAACCCCTTTCCCGGTGCCGTTCATTTCCTATTGTCAGTGTTTCTTCCTTTATCAGTGCAGGATTATATTTATGGTAAAAGTATTTAGACGGGTTCTCTTTCAACACCCAAATCCACATCGAGTTGAAACCCATGTTCCGGAGCTCTCCCCTGGCGATCTCAAATAACGCCTTCCCAATGCCCTTCCCTTGATGATCTTTCAACAGATAGATGGCGTACAACTCTCCTTCACATTTACCAGTACGCTCTTTTCCAAATGAAACAAAGCCGAGGATTTCCCCTTCATCCGATTCACATACATACGTATGATGAGAATCGGATAGAATTCTGATCCATCTTTCTTCTCTTTCGACTAATGATAAAGACTCCAGGTAATCTTCTGAGACGATTCCCCGGTAGGTGGTCCTCCAGCTATGCACATGTACGTAAGCGAGCTTCCCAGCGTCTTGTAACTCTGCCTTTCTATAGTGCATCCGTCTTCACCTCACTGGCTTGGGTAAGCTTTTTCAGTTTTCTTTCTTCTATTAAGAAAAGGGTCACACCGGTCATAATGACCATGCCGCCCAGCACCTGAGTCATCAGCACTTTTTCCCCTAACAACCAATAGGCCAGAAGGGATGCACCGATTGGTTCAAAGAGGATGGCCATGGAGATCGTCGAGGTACTTAACCACTTCAGGGACCAATTAAACAATGTATGGCCGAGTAGAGTCGGGATGATGGCAAGAAGAATGAAATAAATCCAATCTTCCTTCGGGTAAGGTCCCAGGCTTTCCGATTGAATAAAGACATAGAGCAATAATACGATAGAGCTTATGACATAAACGAGGTACGTATAGGTCATTAGAGACAGCCGCTTTCTGATTGTCTGCCCGAATAAGAGGTATCCCGTGATAAGGGCGCATGCAATCAAAGCCAATATATCTCCCCAAAGAGCGCTTCCGCTTATCCGGAAGTCGCCCCAGCTGATGATGAAGCTCCCTGCAACGGCTAAGACAGCGGATAATAAAGCCTTTGCCGTTAACTTCTCCTGAAAGAACAGGTACGCACCGATAAAAGCAAATAACGGTTGCAGTGTGACAAGCACGGTGGAACTTGCGACCGAGGTGTAGTGCAGGGATTCAAACCAAAGGATGAAATGAAACGCCAGGAATACACCGGCTAAAATCGAAAACATCCAATCTCTCAGAGTAATAAGTTTCAATTCCTTCACATACTTTAAGAAAAATACCGGGGACATAAGAAGAACGGTGAAAAATAGCCGGTAAAATGCCAAAATGCCTGAGGGCGCACTCGATACCTTCACTAAGATGGCAGAGGTAGAAACGGAGATGACTCCGATAGCAAGTATAAGGTATGGATTCACTTTCGCATCCGACATGACAGACCTCCTGATATAAGTTGTTCATTGCTCTATTTTATAATCAGACGAATGGAATTACTACATGAATTTTTTGCAGTCTGGAAGGATTGGAGGGGGATGGATGGAGCTATTAGATACGACATTCTTGATAAAACTCGGTGTTTCAGCCGTATTGGGATTGATCATAGGTCTTGAGAGGGAATTAAAGAGAAAGCCTGTAGGACTGAAGACGTCCCTTGTCATATGTATTGTGAGTTGTTTATTGACGATTGTGTCCATGGAATCCGCCTATCTTTCTGAAGGATCGGACAAAGTGAATATCACTATGGACCCGCTTCGATTAGCCGCTCAGATTGTTTCGGGTATCGGCTTCCTCGGAGCAGGTGTCATCCTTCGCAAAGGGAACGATAGTATTTCAGGTTTGACCACTGCCGCGATGATTTGGGGGGCAGCAGGAATAGGGATAGCCGTCGGTGCAGGCTTTTATTTCGAAGCAACTGCAGGGGTCATCCTTTTGATCGTATCCGTAGAAGTGGTCCCGGTCATCATTACTTACTTAGGCCCAAAACGTCTGAGGGAAAAAGAATTGTCCCTTCGCGCTACGATAGCCGAGAAGAAGGAGATCAAGTCGATCATTGAGAAAATCAAAGCCGAAGAAATCACCATTGAAAATATCCGGATCAAAGACTTAAAGAATCAGCACCATCTATTAGAATTAAAAATCATTGTCGATTTCAGGAAAAAGACGGTAGACATTTACTACACCATTTCAGAGATAGAAGGAATCAAGGATGTAGAGATTGAGAGCTTATAAACGCAAGAAAGAACGAGGGAAAATCCCCTCGTTCTTTTATTTGTCCTTCTCTATTTTACAGGTTTCTTCAAGAAGCCTACCATCAGCGCTGTGATGACGGACCCGATCAGAACCGCCAGTAGATATAAGAACGGATTTCCTTCCACTACAGGGAAGACGAATAATCCTCCATGAGGTGCTGGTAAACCGATCCCGAAGAACATGGTCAGCGCCCCTGCGATCGCAGATCCCGTCACAATCGAAGGAATGACACGGAAGGGATCCGCTGCTGCAAATGGAATCGCTCCTTCTGTGATAAAGGAAGCGCCCATAAAGTAAGCTGCAATACCCGCTTTCCGCTCATTATCATTGAACTTCTTCTTAAATAATGTTGTAGCCAAGGCAAGTCCTAATGGAGGAACCATCCCTCCTGCCATGATGGCCGCATGGGGAGCCAGGTTACCGCCTTCTATCATGGCGATACCAAATGTAAAGGCCGCTTTATTGATGGGACCTCCCATGTCAACAGCCATCATTCCACCCAGGATCAACCCAAGCAATATCAAGTTCCCTGTTCCCAAGCCGTCAAGCCAGTTCTGTATACCTGTATTGACGGCACTAAGGGGTTCAACCAGGAACTGAAGCATGATCACACCTGTAATGAAAATACCAAGTAACGGATAAATGAGTACCGGCTTGATTCCTTCCAGTGCGGAAGGAAAATTCTTCGTTAAACGTTTGATTCCAAGTACGACATAACCGGCTAAGAAACCGGCAATGATTCCGCCTAAGAATCCACTTTGACCCGTTGCCGCAATCAATCCGCCCACCATACCAGGGGCAAATCCCGGTCTGTCGGCAATACTCATAGCAATGAATCCTGCAAGGACTGGAACCATCAGGTAAAAGGCATTGCCTCCACCGATCGTATTCAAGATCGCTGCAAACTCATTGTACTCGGGAGAATCAGGGTTCGCTGACTGGATGCCGAATAAGAATGAGATGGCAATCAGGATCCCTCCCCCTACCACAAATGGAAGCATGTTGGATACACCATTCATAAGATGCTTATAGAATCCTGATTTTTGCTTTTTCTCAGAGCCCTTGTCGGAATCTTTCTCCTGCTCCCCCCCTTTATATACCGGAGCATCCTGTGTCATGGCTTGATTCAATAGTTCTTCAGGGCGTCTGATCGCTTCGGCCACCGGGACTTCGATGACGTGTTTTCCTTTGAACCGGTTCATTTCCACTTTTGTGTCAGCTGCGACAATGATGGCTACGGCACTTTCAATGTCCTCTTGTGTCAGGACGTTCTTCGCCCCTCCTGAACCATTCGTCTCTACCTTCAGGTTCACATCCATCGTTTTCGCCTTAGCCTTTAAAGCGTCGGCTGCCATATACGTATGAGCGATCCCTGTGGGACATGCCGTTACGGCAAGGATTTTCCCACCCGGAGCAGACGTTTCAACCGTTGTCTCTTCTTCTTCCTCACCATCATGGGCATTGATGATTTCCAATACCTCTTCTTTTGTACCCGCGTTCAACAGTGCTTTCCGGACGTCCATATCCATCAGCATGGACGATAGGCGACTGAGCGCTTCTAAATGGGTTTGATTCGCTCCTTCAGTCGCAGCAATCATGAAGAACAAATGAGCTGGTTCGCCATCAAGAGATTCATAATCAACACCCTCTTCTGATTTACCGAAGGCAATCGCAGGTGATTTCACAGCGGATGTTTTCGCATGGGGAATCGCAATCCCTTCCCCGATCCCCGTTGTACTCTGTGCTTCCCGATTAAGGATTGCTTTCTTGAATTCATCACGGTCCTGCAATTTACCACTTTGATCCAAAACGGATACCAACTCGTCTATGACTCCGTTTTTCGAATGAGAAGACACATGAAGCTGAATTGTATCTTTTGTCAGTAATTCCGTTATTCTCATTTTGAATTCCCCCTCTATATGTTTGTAATCTGAATGTCTTCGAATAAACTATCCACGTGTTCAGATGAACAGAGACCAATGGAATAGGCAGTCGCCGATCCGGCTGAGGTACCCAAGCGGAACGAATCCTTCACGCTCCATCCCCTCGACAGGCCGGCAAGGAATCCGGCGACCGTTGAATCCCCTGCACCGACCGAGCTTTTCAATTCCCCTTTAGGTACAGAAGAATAAAACACCTTATCATCAGTCAGCAGTAGTGCACCTTTTTCAGCCATGGATACCATCACGTTTTCCACACCGGTATTTTTGAGTTTCTTTCCGTAATGTACTCCTTTTTCGATAGAGTCGATCTCTACATCAAACATTTCCCCGAGCTCATGATGATTCGGCTTGATGAGGAATGGCTTTAAAGGCAGGACGGGTTCGATCAATTTTTTCTCAGCATCAATGATCACTTTCGTCCCTTGCTTTTGACACTGCGCGGCAATCTCCTGATAAAATGTTTTCGGAACCGAACCAGGTATGCTTCCTGCAAGCACAATCATGTCATCTGCCGTCAAGGAAGAAATTTGCTCGAGGAGCTCCCGGATATGCTTATCGCTGATGGAAGGGCCGCTTCCGTTTATTTCGGTCTCATCATCCGCCTTCACTTTGACGTTTATGCGAGAGGCTTCCTTTACCCCGACAAACTCTGTTCTGATATTCTCTTGGTTCAAAAATTGTTTAATGTACTCCCCCGTATATCCCCCTGCAAATCCAAGAGCCACACTATCCACGTTCAATATGTGTAAAACGCGGGAAACATTGATTCCCTTCCCACCTGGAAAGGCACTTTCTGCATTGCTTCGGTTAAGACCGCCCTTATGAAAGGAGTCGAGTTCCATAATGTAATCCACGGAAGGGTTCAGTGTTAATGTATAAATCATGTTGTCACAACCTTTATCGTAGTTTGATTCTTCATCGCCGAATCATGTTCTTCATCCAAATTGTTCGTGATGATCACCGCTTTGTCGAGATCGACTATTTTACTGAAAGCAATCTCTCCAAATTTCGAATCGTCGGCAAGAAACATCGCTTCTCTTGATAACTCGATGGCCATGCGCTTCACCTGGGCCTCTTCAGGATCAGGCGTGGTGAATCCATATTGTGCATGCACGCCGTTTGCCCCCATAAATGCTTTATCAAACCGGTATTGACGAATGGAATCCAACGCCCCACTACCGACCATCGCTCTCGTTACGGGCTTGACGTGCCCACCGATCATATAGGTTTTGATTCCCTTCTGAAGCAGGGCTTCCACATGGGTCAATCCATTCGTGACGACGACAATATCTTTTTCAGGAAGATAATCGATCAAACTCAAGGTCGTCGTACCGGCATCAAGATAGATGCAATCCCCTTCTTCCACCAGAGAGGCTGCGTAACGGCCGATTACCTGTTTCTCATGAAGGCTTTTGGATGATTTTTCAGAAACGCTCAATTCCTTCAATTTCCCCTGCAGCTTTGACGCCCCGCCATGGACCCTTTTCAGGAACTTTTCCTGTTCAAGCTGTGTTAAGTCCCTGCGAATCGTTGACTCTGAAGCATTCGTTGCATCCACGATATCCTGGATCTTAATCGCATCCTTCTCCTTCAATAAGTCTAAAATGACTCGATGACGTTCCTCGGTTAACATGGTCTCTCCTACCTTCTCCGATCGTTTGTTACCTTTATTATAATGATAACGGTTACAAAAATCAATCATTTTTAATCAAAAACAATCATAACCAATCAAAATTCATTCAGAAGTGAGCATTGGTTAGTGAGCGGGGTTTTGGTTTGCATGTTAAATTCGACTATATATTTGACAGGCAAAATCGTCGGTGTTTTCTCCTGTTGAAATCCTTCCACTTTTCAGCTGCTGATTTTCAACAAATAATCAGCAGCTGAACGAACCACCCCTCCCCACAACAAAAAAACCAGCCCCTTCACCATCATGGTGAAAGGACTGGCTTACTATTCCCGAATTACTCGTGAGATTCTTCGTGAGAAGCTTCAGGATTTTCTGTGCTTTTCGGATTCGGGTTTATATATTGATAATCTGAACGATCGATTTGTTTATAGCCTTCTGGCTTGTAGAAACGAAGCAAGTCTTCGTAAACTACTTTATCTGAAAGCTCGAGACGCTTTGTAGCTTCTTTAGACGCTTCTTCACATGCGTTGCTTTCTTCTTCTACAGGTTGACCCGTTTCGTTATCATAGCATACTCCTTTGATATCAGAGTACTCAGGTGTGATGACGTCACCATTACGGAACGGTACGATTTGTTTACGATCTTTGGACAGTAAGTCCTGACCGAAACTGATGAAGTCCTTGTTATCCACACCAAGAAGGTTGAATACTGTTTCACGGACATCCACTTGACCACCGTATGTGTGGTTGACTTCACCTTTTACTCCTGGAGCAATGATGAATAAAGGAACACGTTGAAGCTGAGCATTTTTGAAATCTGTGATTTCTTCGCCTGTGACTTGTTCCATTGCTCGATTGTGGTTTTCAGAAATACCATAGTGATCACCGTAAAGGACGATGACGGTATCATCATATAGTCCACTTTCTTTCAGATCATTAAAGAATTGTTCCAATGCAGAATCCATATAATGAGCCGTTTGGAAATAGCGGTTCACTACTCCATCGCCATATTGACCCGGTTCAAAGTCTGTATCATTCTCATGACGATCGAACGGGAAGTGGTTCGATAGTGAAATGAATTTCGCATAGAACGGCTGTGGTAATTTTTCAAGCATCGGCATGGATTCTTCAAAGAACGGCTTATCCTTTAATCCATAAGGAAGCTGTTCTTCCGGTTTACTCATATCATAATACGTTGCATCGTAGAATTCATCATATCCCATCGTACGATACATTTCAGACCGGTTCCAGAACGTTTTATAGTTTCCGTGGAACGCAGCTGAAGTATATCCTTCACCTTTTAAGATTCCAGGTGCTGATTGTAACGTGTTATTGGCGTTCGTCATGAAAACGGCACCCTGTGGTAAACCGAATAATCCATTTTCCATGATGAACTCGGCATCGGAAGTCTTACCTTGACCCGTCTGGTGGAAGAAGTTATCGAAATAGATCGCATCTTCTTTTTCCACTAGGGAGTTAAGGAATGGTGTTACTTCTTGCCCATCGATTTCTTTCCCGATCACAAAGTTTTGCAGGGATTCCATCGATACATAAATGACGTTTTTCCCTTTTGCTTTACCGTAATAGTCAGGGTTCGGATCCACTTTATTTGCTTTCACATAGTTCTCTACTTCTGATACTTCATTGCTGTCTGCCAGGGCACGCTTGGCAGATGTCTTAGAGTTCTGGATCACATCATAAATCGTAAAGTTGTGAGTACCAAGATACTTCACAAGATAGTTACGGTCAAAGCTTCGTGTCAATAGTTCCGGACGGTCGATCTCTGCAAGGCCAAGGTTCAATAAGAACACAAGGACTGCTGATGTCATGACCGCGAATACTGAACGGAAGCGTAATTTTTCCTGTGGTTTCACTTTCTTCATAATCATCAGTCCGATGATAATGAACAGGTCAGAGAAGTACAGGATATCGATAGGACTCAATAGTTCCAGTGCACTTCCGCCAAGTCCGTTATTCGTCTTCGCCTGAAGTAATACCGGAACTGTAATGAAGTCATTAAAGAAACGATAGTAGACGACGTTGGCATAAAGGACAAAGGACATCAGGAAGTTAATGACGATGAATGCAATATACCGTCCCTTTCCTTTCCAGAATAATGCCAGAGCAAAGAATAGGAGCGCTGAACTTAATGGGTTAAAAAATAAAAGAAAATGCTGAAGCGCATTTTGTATTCCGAGATTGAATTCAGCTAAATATACCGCGTAGGTCTTGATCCAAAATAATACGACGACTGTAAAGAAGAACGATAACTTCCCAGTGCGCATATCTTCAAACTGTCTTTTAAAGAAGTTCATACTTCATCACCTTTTTTAAATGTATTTAATTTGTAGCACTTATAAACGTAAATTGATTAAGAAATTGTTAAGCGAATGTAAATCCAATCGAATCAACAACGAGTATTATAACAAAAATTGATTTCATGTGTATAACAATTTGCGGTAAATGTATCAAAAATATTTCATGGGGATTCGACAAACGCTGCTGATTACGGTGCAGAATCCCTATTTGACAAGGGTTGAGGAATTTTGAACAAGAAGTGAACGGACCATATATTCCCACTATGGTGGTTGAATATACTACCAATGTTAAAAATATCCGTGTTTTGTTTGCTCAGTGTAAACTAATTCCCCATAAATCTTTACGTAAAACATAAATGTCCGATGAAATTATTACCAGTAAGTTAAGTGCATTCCCCTTTATTATGCTCCACCCTTACATATTTACCTTTTGAAAATCGGATTTATCGAGCTCTTTCACTTTGATTTCCGTCGATTGGCGGTAGGCCGCTTTGAATTTCTTTTTATAGTAGGATTGTCCGCTCGTTGCCTGGACATATCCTTCGATCATGAACGAAACCGATAGCATTGTTGCAGAAAAAAACAGGATCGGCGTCAACGGGATCCACGGTGCCCCTTGTAGATAACGGAAGGAATCGCCTATCAGGCCGGACCATTCATACGTAATCGATCTTGGCGGGTCATGTACCATCTGATAGTCCACGTCTGTTCCACCCAGGAATAAGGTGAGCAGCCCCAGATGTATGAAGATGACAAGTGTTTGCATGAATTGCTGCCCCAGTAAAATCACGAGCTTTTCTTTCATGGAAGGTAAGATATGCTTAAAGATGATCCTCCACTTCCCTGCACCCAGTGTTTTCGCACTCAAGATGAATTCCTGCCTGTACACTAAAGACACTTCATTTCCCAGGAGCGCAGACAGGATCGGGACGATAAGGAAGGTTAATATGAGAATTTCAATGATGAACCGCTCCACGATGGAAGTGGAAAATCCTTCGAACGGTTCCCAAAGGACCGGCTCCAGCAAAAAATACGCAAGAATCGTCAAAGGGATGTAGTGGAAGGAATCGATCCAGTCATTGACGTACTTCTTGTACTTCATCAAAAAGGTTCCCAGTATCAAACCGAGGGGAATCGATAAAAATACCCGTAAGAAGGCAATCACAAAGGCCGTTAAGATTGTATATTTGGCCCCGATGATAATTTTACCGAGCATGTCAAGGCCCTGGGCGTCGGTTCCGAATGGAAATAACCACTTCGGTGAAATAGGCGAAGATTCCACGACCACTCCTTCTACAGAGATAAAATACAATCTTCTGACCTCATTCCCCCATACAAATGAATATATGAAGCTTGACGCAATCATGACAAAAATAAAGGTGAATCCAATAAGAAAGAACGGGTTTCTCCATACGCTTTTCTTCATATTAAATTTCCTCCCCCTTGTTGGCTTTTTTAGAGAGAATCATTTCTCCCACCGTATAAAAGACAAACAGAGGAATGAAAATCGAAAGAATGGCGATGGTAAACATCTTCGGCTGTAACGTCGACTTCAGGAAACGTGTAATCCCGGCGATATTGAACAAAAGCTCGAGGACGAATAAATTCGACAGCATGAACCATACCGTTTTCTTTGATTGAAAAAAAACGGAGATGACGGCATTCCTTAATATATGGAATGTTAAAATCACCAGTTTCCCCAAACCGATTGATTGAGCCAGTGTCACATAGTCTTTTCCTTCTTCCCTTTCAAACGAAAGGATTGAAATCCTGAACAGCTGGACCGTCGGCAAAACCGCCAACACAAGGATAGGAAGAAGATACGCCTTTTCCGTCGCCACGGAAGCAATTTCAAACAACAGGATGCCTGTCTGCTTATACAGGAAGAGAACAAGAAGCTGAGAAAGCAAGATGACCAGAACATCCGGTATCGATTCGAATAGATATAGGAAGAATTTGATTCGATTTCGTTTTTTTTGTGAAAACAGCATGGTGAAGATCGTGAGGAGGATGCTTAAGACGCTTGCGAGAAGAAAAGCGGAAAATAAAATGATCAGTGAATAGAAGATCGGCTCCCATAAATAAGGAAACAGGGCACGTTCCTGCTCTCCACCGATTACTTTATATGTTAAATCCCCGGCGTGAAACAGGGCATATACGATTTCTTTTACCGATTGCCAGTACGCCTGCAATCTCAATTCCCGCTCGTCAATACCCGAAAGGAGGACGGGCAGGCCACCTATAAAAATGATCCCTATGATCGATAATAGGAATTTCACTACTATGCCACCTATAAATTTCAACACTCTGTCCTCCGGTTTAATTGTTACTTTTAATAGTATCATAGAAATGGAGGTTATATACATTTTTTCCCTATTTCTTTAAATCTGTCAAAAAAATGACCGGAGCCCCTAAATGGTCTCCGGTCCTATTACAATCAGATTTTGGACAATTCATTCAACACAAATGTTTCGACCACTTCTGCTACTCCGTCTTCCATATTGGAAGCTGTAACGTAATCCGCCTTCTCCTTAATGTCATCCGGGGCGTTACCCATGGCGACTCCGAGGCCGGCAAATTCAATCATGGTCAGATCATTGTAGCTGTCCCCGATGGCAATGACTTCCTCGGGCTTGATTCCCATTGGTTTGATCAGATAGTCAAGGCTTGCTCCCTTTGTGACACCCAGCTGGGTGAATTCCAGGAAGAATGGCTTTGAACGCATCACGCTGAGTTCACCATCAAGCTCGGCCTGGAGCTTTTTCTCCACTTCCGCCAGATGATCGGCTTCTTTCAGCATAAGAGCTTTCACGACCGGTCCTTTGATCGCTTCCTTAAAATCCGGAACGACCTTCACCGGCAGGCCAGTCAGGTCACTTTCTATGGAAGCGAATGGATTCGTTTCTTCTACTATAATGGCGTCTTCTGCATAGGTCAGAATACCTACATCTTCACGCTTACTTATATCATATAAGGAATGAGCCGTTTCAGCTGTAAGGGTTCTGCTGTATTTCTCTTCATTTGTCTTGCAGTCTATGATTTTCGATCCGTTGAAAGGTAGAATGTAGCTTCCGTAATGCTCAAGTTTCAATTCTTCCGCAATCCAACGCATTCCCTGGGTTGGACGTCCAGATGCAAGGACAACTTTCACTCCGGCTTCCTGTGCCTGTATGAGTGCGTCTTTCGTGCGTGCTGAAATTGTTTGGTCGTCCCGTAATAATGTATCATCTAAATCAAGTACAATCATTTTATAGCTCATAAAGAACATCCTTTCAGGAAATCCAATTTTATATTATCTTACTATAACATCTACATTCATAATGAAAAAGAAAATAGACCGCCAGAATGACAGTCTATTTCAAGTTTACATGTTTCAGATCCCACTTTCTAATGGTAAAAACAGCCTGATGTGACGTTTCAAACCGGACCGTATCATTGTTTGGTGATGGGTAGAATCGGGCTGTAAATGTTTCCTCTCCTTCATTGACGAATACTTCAATGGAAGATGTGTCGACAAATACCCTTAGTGAATTTAGTTGCTTCACTGAACATTGACGCTTCTCGACCACTCCATTCACATAGCTTTTACGCTCAAGAGTCACGGTCTGTTCCCCTGAAGAATAAACAAATCTGATTCCATCACCGACCGTTAAATCAAACCAGCCTTCAGTCATAGACAGATCCGTTATCTCCATCTCAAATGCTTTTCCCTTCACAGCATTAAGCACGCGGGTTTCTCTATTTAATTCCACATTGACCTGGATGGCTGGTCCGACTCTTAAATCCTCCATTTCTTCAAGAGGAACCTGCCTCACCTTACCGTCCACAAGTTTCAGTTCCCGGGGGAGAGTCATGGTATGAAGCCATTTATGTTCAATGGTGGGATGATCCTGATCGTTTTGATCAGGTACACTCATCCAGGCAAACAGGATACGTCTGCCTTTGTCGTCCAATGTCGTTTGAGGTGCATAGAAGTCGAACCCCCTGTCCAATTCTTCAAACTCCCCATGTTCGAATGTACCTGTTGCTGAATCGAATTGTCCGGCCACATAGCCTGCCTGATATACATTCTGATACTTCATGCCGGAAGCCTCGATCCCCTGGGGTGAGAAGATAAGGATATCACGCTCTCCTAACGGAAACAGGTCGGGGCATTCAAACATATAACCGAAGTCAGCAAGCCTGCCTTCTCCCCCTCCTGTCAGGACACCTTGATAGTCCCAATTCTCGAGGTCATCCGACCGGAACAATGCGACGGCACCTTTTAGCTCCCGTGTCTGGGCACCGACCACCATAAAGAAGGCTCCATCCTGTTCCCACACTTTCGGATCGCGGAAATGGGCCGTAAATCCGTCCGGCAGATGAACGACAGGTCCTCTTTTGTCAAAATGAAGGCTTTCTTCTGAAATCGCCAGGCACTGATACGTTTCCCGGTTTCCTTCTTCGTCCTTTACATTCCCTGTATAGTAGGCATAGATTTTCCCATCGTGTTCGATGGCGCTGCCTGAGTAACAGCCGTTTTTTTCATACCATTCTGATGGGGTGAGGGCGATTTCTTCATGGGTCCAATTAACAAAATCGTTTGAAGAGTAATGTCCCCAGAACTTTGCCCCGTGTCCTGTCTTGAAGGGCATCCATTGATAGTACACATGGTACGTGCCTTTGAATTGGATGAACCCGTTTGGATCATTTAATAAGCCAACTGGAGGCATGAGGTGATAATGGAGGCGGTATGGATCTTTCTCTACCACATCCTTATGCTTTTCCATTTCTTCATAGGCTGCTCTTCGCAGCTGTTCATCCCTTGACATCACACTTCCCCCTTTTTCAGATGAAGGCTGACTTCCTCCAGGGAGGGAAGGGCCGTCATCGCTCCTTTGGTGGAGGCAGCAAGTGCCCCTGACACGGAAGCAAACCTGGCCATGCCGGCTGCTTCTGCAATAGATAGTGACTCTATGCTTCCCTTATATTCATGAAGTGAGTATAGAATCCCCGAGACGAACGCATCGCCGGCTCCTGTGGTATCCACGGCTTTCACCTTCATGGCCGGAACATATTGTCGATCATCCCCTACGCATACATAACTTCCTTCTGCTCCCATCGTGATGATCAAGAATGGGATATGATAGGATGTCAGCTTCCTGATCCCGGCTTCAATCTCTTTTTCTCCTGTAATGAATTCGAGTTCTTCCTCGGACATCTTCACAACATCACTTTCCGAAAGCATACTTTTGATTGTATCTCGGGCGTTTTCTTCGGAATCCCATAATCCCAATCGTAAATTCGGATCATACGACACCAATAAACCATTCTCTTTCGCGACTGTTACCGCATGATGCGTCGCTTCCTTTGACGGAGAGCTGATCATGGAAATCGAACCAAAGTGAAGGATCCTATGGGAAAGGAAATCCTCTTCGTCTATCTCTTCCACTTCAAGGAATCGGTCGGCGCTCGGGTCGATATAAAAGTCGAAACTGCGCTCGCCGCCTTCTCCATTTGTGACAAAAACGACTCCTGTACGAACGTCAGGAGTCAGAAGCATGTGATGGGTCCTGACCCCATAATCCTGAAGGGTTTCTTTCAGGAACCTCCCCAATACATCGTTACCCACTTTCCCGAGGAAAGTAGATTTTGCACCTAACCTAGCCAGTCCGACGGCTACATTGGCAGGAGCTCCTCCGGGACTTTTTTGAAAAGTACTATTGTTTTCGTCCAGCGGGATGAAGTCGATCAATGCTTCTCCCAACGAAATGATTCCCTCTTTCATATCTGGTTCCTCCTTGTTTCATCTAGGCTTATCTTAAATATAGCAAATCCTTACCAGTCAAGGTGACCGGTAAGGAAGAGTAGTCCTCATTATTTTGTTTCTTCCTTCCAGCCAAGCAGTAATGTGGCAATGAAGGCACCTGCCACTGCGATGACAAATCCGATTCCATAATTAAGCGGATCCTGGGCAATGGCAAACATCGGAATACCAGTGAGTCCGATTCCATTCGCCATCACATGGGTGAATACGACGTACGCGCCACCAAGTGCACCACCGATTGCCGCTCCGATAAATGGTCGACGATGCTTTAAATTCACTCCGAAGATGGCCGGTTCTGTAATTCCAAGGAAAGCAGATACCGCTGCAGGTACAGCGATCTCCTTCGTTTTCTTGTTTTTCGTTCTGAAGAAGACAGCCAGTGTCGCCCCACCCTGAGCAACGTTAGCCATGGCCCAGATCGGAAGCAAGTAGTTCCCGCCGATATTTGATAACAGCTCAGCTTCGATGGCATGGAAGCTGTGATGTACGCCGGTCAATACAATGGTTGAATATAATCCACCGAAGATAAGTCCAGCGATCGGACCCGCAGTATTGTAGACAACATCCAGGACCGTTGTGATTCCATTACCAAGAACTCGTCCAAGTGGGCCCACGATAAGCAAGGCCGTAAAACCTGTAAAGATAACGGTTAAGAAAGGTGTAACCAGTAAGTCAACGGCATTTGGCACCACTTTGCGTAATCCCTTTTCAACCTTTGCCATCACATAAACCGTTAATAATACTGGAATGACTGTTCCCTGATACCCGAGCATTTCAACACCGAATCCGAAGAAATCAAGTGTGGACGGCTGTGCATCTGCAAGCCCCCAGGGGTTGAGTAATGCAGGGTGGGTCATAATTCCCCCGATGACCGCACCTAAGTAACCATTTGCGCCAAATTCCTTCGCGGCACTCATCCCGATCAGGATTGGCAGAATGATAAACGCTGCAGAAGAAAACATATCGAGCATGACGAATAGACCGCTTTCAGGATCCACCCATTCATACGTTTTCATGAGGCCAAGTAACCCCATCAACATACCAGCCGCTACGATGGCCGGGATGATCGGAACAAAAATATTAGAAAGTGTACGGGCAAAACGGGCGAACGGGTTCATCTTCCGTTTCGCTGCATCACTATGTGTCTCACCTGTTGGTGACTTTTCATCAATCGCAGCGCCGACAAGCGGTGCAAAATGTTCAAATACTTTGTTTACATTCCCGGTCCCGAAGATGACCTGGAACTGTCCGGAGCTTGAGAATGCCCCCTTCACCCCATCTAATTCCTCGATGGCGCTCTTTTGTACCTGACTTTCGTCATCGATGACGAGTCGCAGACGTGTCGCACAATGCGTGGCGCTCACTACATTATTTTTACCGCCCAATAAAGGGACAAGCTGTTCAGCCACTTCACGATAATTCATTAAGAATCCCTCCTGTTTTTTTAAAGAAAATCAATAAAAAAAGACCCAGTACCCTTAAGAAGATAGAGGTAGGTCAAAGAGAGACGCTTACCGTTATCGTCTTAAAGATTCTAGGTCTTGCCTGCATGATCAGTAACAATCCTACTGTATGAAATTAACTTGAGTTCATTCTACAAGATGAAAGCGATACCGTCAACCCATTCACTTTAACAAACGCTGAATATGAAGAGCGATATACGCGACCTCAGATGGCGGGAACTGAATGCCGTATTCTTCCTCCAGGTACCCGGCAATTTGTTCAGAACATTCATACGCCTGCACGTACTTCAATTGAATGAGGTCAAGCATATCCTCATCAATTGGATCAAATTGGTCCCCCTGTTCGATCCTGTCCAAAGCAAAACGGAGGTGGGTAATCAACCGTTGATAGTTGATGCTCGACTCCTCTACCTCTATGGACAAGATGGATTCTACCTGTTCCACAAAATCTCTCAAGATCGTTGCCTGCTTCAACGATTCACTCATGGACGGTGCATCCATCTTCGCCGTATGGATGTGGAGGGCGATGTGAGCTGCCTCATCATCGGGGATTTCAATGCCCAGTTTTTCGTTGATTTCCGCCTTTGCCCATAAACCCACTTCATACTCTTTTTTATAAAGCAGCTTGATTTCGTTCAACAACTTATTTTGAATGGGGATCCCCTGTTGAAGCCTTTCCAATGCAAATGAAAGGTGATCCGTCAAAGCGATATGGATATGATCGCTTAAAGGTGCATTCAGATGACCTTCTGCATAGCTAATGATGTTTTCAGCGATTTCAATATGCTCCTCCGGTAAGGTAGCGAGGAGCTGCTGGAATTTCTCTGATGATTGCTCATGAAGGACAAAAATCTTCTCAATTTTATTCTTTGGGATGATATCATTCCTCTTTTTCTGAAAGGCAATCCCACTTCCCATCACAATCTTCTCCTGGGGTCCATCCACCACTACGACAGCATTGTTGTTCAGTATTTTAAAAATGCGCATACCTATCCTCCGTACGGTTCATTACCCTTATGTTACACGAGTTGAAGGATAGATAACAAGATAAGTGTGGCGATACAACATTTTCTTGATACATGGTATGCTGAAAGAAAAACGGAAAGCGGGAACAGAATGATACCTACATATTTTAAAAAAATCCAGGAAATACTTCACGTGGTGCAAACGGAAGAAGGAGACAAAATGGCCATTCTTGCCCAGCGCATTTCTTCCTGCATCCAACAAGACGGCATCATCCACCTTTTCGGGTGCGGCCACTCTCACATCCTCTCTGAAGAGGTGTTCTACAGGGCAGGTGGACTGGTTCCGATCAACCCGATTTTGATCGAGCCCCTCATGCTTCACGAAGGCGCCGTACGCTCTTCTCAATTAGAAAAAGCGGAAGGGTATGCGTCTGAGTTCATGAGTGGTCAGGACATCCAGCCTCAAGACGTGGTGATCGTTCTCTCCACCTCAGGAAAGAACCCTGTCCCTATCGACGTGGCCCTTTATGCAAAGGAAAACAGTACCTATGTCGCTTCCATCAGTTCCTTTGACTATGTTGAAAAAGAAACATCCAGGCACCCGAGCGGGAAATTCCTTAGTGAAGTGGTGGATCTTGCCATTAACAACCACTCCGTCGTAGGGGACGCTGTTATGACCCACGAACGGGTGGCGGTTCCATTTTCACCTTCATCAACCGTCATCGGAGCTGCAATTTTGAATAACATCATGGCCGGTGCCATCGAACATATGGCGGATAAAGGATATAAGCCGCCTATCTTCATAAGTGGAAACGTGGACGGTGCGGGTGATCATAACGAAAAGCTGATCGAGAAGTACCGAATGCGGATCCCCCTTTTAACAAAAGGACTGTAATCATAAAAGGAGCAGGAACCCTATCATCATGGGTTCCTGCTCTTTTTTCACATTCTGTCCAGGTTGATCTTAAACTTATATTTATCCGCCCGATAAACGGATCGTACCAATTCAAAAGGGGTTCCATCTTCCAGGAATGAATCCCGTTGGATGAAGAGCACCGGCTCCCCGCTTTTCACCTTGAGATGCTTCGTATCCGCTTCTGTCACAAGAGCTGCTTCCACCGATTGGGTGGCATGACTGATGTGAAGGTTCAACTCTCTTTCGATATAATGGTACAGGGATTTCTCCAATATTTCCTGATTCAATCCAGGAAGCAGCCTGACGGGTATATAACTCGCCTCCAAGGCCATCGGTTCGCCGTTTGCAAGGCGGATCCGCTTCATCGTATACACAAGTTCTTCTTCCTCCAGAGAAAGAAGCTCCCGAATATCCTCCGATGCCGGAGAAATTTCGAAATGCAATAATTTATTGCCTGGCTCGAGTCCCCTGCTTTTCATATCTTCGCTAAAGCTTGTCAGTCCTTGGAGGCTTTGTTCGATTTTCCGATGGGAGACGAATGTGCCCCGCCCTTTTTCTCTATATAAGACATTCTTATTCACCAGATTGGTAATCGCCTGTCTAACGGTCATCCTGCTGATTTTAAATGACTCAGCAAGCTCCCGTTCCGATGGCAGGGCGTCCCCCGGTTTTAGCTCTTCAGACTGTATTAAATGGTTAAGGTGTTCTTCTAACTGATAATACAAAGGAAGAGGAGAATTTTTATTAACCACGAACGGTTCTCCTTTCGATCTAACGGGTTTTATTTTATTATATCTGGCATGTGTATAACAGACAACGATGCGATGAGGGCAGACTGTGTACACAACCTGCCCTTTCCATTTATTTCAGCTTTCTCAGCTCGTCTGCGACAAATTCTACATCCGTTCCTACAATGACTTGAAGGTTCCGATTATTCACCTTCATCACACCTTTCGCCCCGTGAGCTTTTAACGCTTTTTCGTCTACCAGTGTGACATCATTGATTTCGAGACGTAATCGTGTGGCACAGTTATCAATGACAGCCAGATTTTCTTTACCACCCAGATCTTTAAGGAAGTGAGAAGCCATGATTTCGTACTTACCATTCCCGCCTGAACCTTTATCCGGTGCCACCACATCTTCATCATCTTCACGACCCGGAGTCTTCAAATTGAACTTCTTGATCAAGAAAGTGAAGAGGAGGAAGTAGATGATCCCGTAAAGGATCCCGACTCCGAGTAGCAGCCAAGGTTTCTGACCGATACTGAAATTAAGGATGTAATCAAAGGCACCCGCCGAGAAACCGAATCCATGATGAATGCCAAGTACATAGGTAACGACCATAGAGCTCGCTGTCAGGACAGCGTGAATCCCGTAAAGGACAGGAGATAAGAACATGAAGCTGAATTCGATCGGCTCAGTGATCCCTGTTAAAAAAGAAGTGACGGCGAGTCCGATTAACATCCCTGCTACATTGGCACGCAGATGTTTTTTTGCTGTCACGATCATGGCAAGACACGCTGCCGGAAGACCGAACATCATGATCGGGAAGAAGCCGGTTTGGAACGTTCCGGCTGTAGGATCTCCTGCGAAGAAGCGGGGAATATCCCCTTTCACGACTTCACCCGCTGCATCTTTGAATGTACCGAATTCAAACCAGACAAGGGTATTCAATACATGATGCAGTCCAACCGGAATCAGGAGACGATTCAGCAGGCCGAACACACCCACTCCCGTCGCACCTGCACCGATGATCCATTCACCGATGGAATTGATTCCGCTCTGGATCGGTGGCCAGATGATACCGAAGATCCCTGCGAGTACAACCATGGATGCAGCCGTCACAATGGGAACGAAGCGTCTGCCTCCAAAAAATCCGAGCCATGCCGGAAGTTTAATATCATTGTAACGGTTATATAATAAGCCTGCCACGACTCCGGATATAATCCCTCCGAAAATCGCCATATTGGAATCGGGATCCAGGGCTTTTAAACCGCCCGTCAGTACCAAATAACCAATAGCACCAGCCAATCCGGCTGTACCATTTCCATCTTTCGAAAATCCGATCGCCACACCGATCGCAAAGATTAAAGCTAAATTTTTAAATATGGCATCTCCTGCTTCAGACATGAACGCGATACCCAATAGATCATCCTGACCCAGGCGCAGCAATAAGGCAGCTGCCGGCAGGACCGCGATGGGAAGCATGAGCGATTTACCGATTCGTTGTAAGAAACCTAACATACTATTCTCTCCTTTTATTTCATTTCATTTGAAAGCGCTTAGGAAAAATAATATCACTAAAAAGGAATAGATGTCTATACCAATTAATTCATGAGGACTTATTGCTTTATAGATTTAAATAGGTTCCCCGGTTAACTTTACATTTGAAATATTCATTCAACCCTCAAACTGGTATAGACATCTATACTTACTGATGGTATTGTAGAATGGTAAAGTACACAAGGAGTGATTTCAATGAACTCAAATATAGAAAAACTGCTGATACTGAATGGAACGATCTATGCAGAAAATACAGTGTATGAAAAAGGCTATATCAAAATAGAAAATGGCATGATCACCGAAATGGGTGAACGCTCCCGTTTAACCGATACAGAAGATTATAAAGTGATTTCCCTTCCCCATGGGTATAGTGTGGTCCCGGGAATGATAGATATTCATATCCATGGCGTAAATGGAGCCGATACCATGGATGCGACCAGGGAAGCCCTAGATACGATGACCGGGACTCTTCCGAAAGAAGGAACCACGAGCTTCCTTGCCACAACCATGACAGAAGGATCCGATTCAATCGAAAAAGCATTGAAAAATACCGCAGATTATATGGCCAATTATCAAAGAGGCGGTCAGGCGGAAATTCTCGGACTTCACCTGGAAGGACCGTTCATCAATCCTGACCGGGCTGGCGCACAGCCTCTCGACCGGATCCAAAAGCCGAGCGTCGACACATTTAAACGCTGGCAGACACTCTCTCAGAACCAAATAAAATTAGTCACCCTCGCCCCCGAGCTTGATGAGGATCATAAATTGATCTCTTACTTAAAAGAAAACGGGATCATCTCTTCAGTGGGCCACTCCAGTGCAACCTTCGATGAAGTCGGGGAAGCCATCGACGCCGGCTTGTCCCATGTGACCCATTTGTTTAATCAAATGTCAGGCCTTCATCATCGCGAGCCCGGAATTGTCGGGGCATCCTTCCTGCGACAGGAACTGATGGTGGAATTGATTACAGACGGCATCCACGTCCGCCCTGAAGTGATTCAACTGGCTTTCAATCAGATCACAGATGAACGCTTGATCCTTATCACCGATTCCATGAGGGCGAAATGTCTGAAGAATGGTCAGTATGATCTAGGCGGTCAGATGGTGACGGTCAAGGACGGCAGGGCCCTATTAGATGAAGACACATTGGCAGGAAGCGTCCTGAAAATGAAGGATGCCTTTTCAAATATCCAATCATTCACTACAGGTGATATGAGAAGTGCGATCAAAATGACCGCAGAAAATCCCGCCAAACAATTAAACATCTTTGACCGGAAAGGAAGCCTTGCCCTCCGGAAAGATGCAGACATCGTCCTATTGGATGAAAACAAAGACGTATTCACAACGATATGCAAAGGAAAAATAGCCTATACCCGAGAGGATGACACTCATGAAACTAATTGAAGTAAAAGACTATCAGGAAATGAGTCAAGTCGCTGCAGACTATCTATTATCCAAAGTGAAAACATCTGGAAATCTGACCCTGGGACTGGCCACAGGGGGTACCCCAAAAGGGCTTTACGAGGCACTGATAGAAGACCATGAGCAAAACGGGACGTCTTATCGACATGTATCTTCCTTCAATCTGGACGAATACATCGGACTACCCCGTCAACACCCGAACAGCTACTATCAATACATGAATGAGAACCTATTCAGACACATTGATATCGATTCGGAAAACACCTATATCCCTTCAGGAGATGCAGCCGACCCCGAAAAAGAATCCAATGCGTATGATGAAAAAATCCGTTCCCACGGCGGCATCGACATCCAGGTACTGGGGATCGGCAGCAACGGGCATATCGGATTTAACGAACCCGGCACTTCTTTTGACACCAGCACTCATGTCGTGGAACTTGCCCAATCAACCCGCGAGGCTAATGCCCGTTATTTTGATTCAATCAATGAAGTACCGACACATGCGATAACGATGGGAATCGCTTCAATCATGAAAAGCAGGGAAATTCTCCTCCTTGTTTCAGGCGAAGCGAAACAGGAAGCACTAAAAAAATTAGTAGAGGGCTCTATTTCCGAAAGCTTCCCTGCTTCCATCCTGAATAACCATGACCATGTAACGGTAATCGCTGATGAAGAAGCTTTCGCCCTCGTAAAAGGGTTGGAATTAGCGAATAAAGATGTGAAGTGACGAATGAAAGCCGGGGCATATCCGAAAAGCGGCGGCGAGGCACCCGCCGCCACTTTTCCATTGATAAAAAATAATTTAAAAAAAGCATTGACGAACACTCTGAACTTTCTTATAATAAATCTTGACCGAATCACGGGGCATTAGCTCAGCTGGGAGAGCGTTTGGCTGGCAGCCAAAAGGTCAGCGGTTCGATCCCGCTATGCTCCATACCGAAAAAAAGATGGGGAATCTTGCATACAAGATTCCCCATCTTTTTTTGTTCCATACATTTGTTGATAGCGTAATTCATTCAAAATGGGCATTACTTAACAAGTGGAATAAACTCAAACTTAGTGATTACAAGTTCTGCTTCCTTCTGATTCAATGGTGGCCTTCCTCCAAATAACCATAAATTAATGTCTACTTTTTCGTTTTTGGTATTAGGAATATCGCTTTCTCTATAGGTCCATTCCTTGATTCGGTACCTTTCTATCGGACTTGGTAATTTTGAATAGTGTCCATGGAGGGAAAGGAATTTAATGGCGGATGGAGTCCATGAAAAACTATGGGTTGAATAGTTTCCGCTAAGCTTCGTTTGAAATTGGATTATATTCCCTGATTTAGTATAGGGCTGAACGACGTATTGAGAATTCGGCCCCTTTGGATATCCCCATTTCGAAAATTCAATGTCAATTTCCCGATAATTATTTGCAACAGCATCTGAAGAAGTACCATCATATGTGAATAATCCTAAAATTATATTAGGATCCAATAAATCCGGTCGTCCATCCACAAAGAATCGGTACGTTCCATATCCAAGAGTTTTTGTGTTATATATCTCAGCACAATACCACTTATTATTCCTTTTTGTGATTTTTAAGTGTAGTCTCCCCGCACTGTCTACCCATACATTTTCAGTACTACCTGAAAAGTAATTTGGCCCTGGCCCCCATTTGTTGGTAGAAGAATTCTTCACATTCCATGTGTAGCCACTCCATTTAATGGTTCTATTAATCAATTTCATTCCTCCGATAGATTTAAATTTCTAATATATTCTATGTACTATTTTTCATAAAGTAGGTAAATTGGTCCATAAAATGAAAAAATAATTCTAAAAAAAAGAAAAATTATTAGGTTTATAGACCTGTGACGATGGGTAGTAGATAAAAAGTAAATTTATGGATAAAATGGTGCATTATAAAATTTTCAAAAAGGAGACTGATATGAGACACACGAAACCACTTTTGATCTTATCTTCTCTGTTCTTCCTTTTAGCAGGATGTCAGGATCAAGCAGAAGACGTTTCCACCAATAAGAAAAACGCCCAGGAACCGGGCAAATCCATTACAGCTTCTAAGGAAGCGGATCCATCAAGCATCACACCAGAAGAATGGATCAACCAGGAGGCAGGTGACCTCTATCAACAATACATAGAAAATAAGAACGGGTCCAAAGATCCGGAAGCGTATAAAAAAGCTTCCGGAAACGCCGTGGATGAATACGTGGAGGATGTCCGACAGAAAGAAACGGATAAATGGAATGAAGAAAAGTGGACCCAGTCCATTCTCACAAGCCTCCAAACCGGTTACGGGGAAATTGCCTCTGAGCTTGAAAACTATGAGGTCGTGTATGAGGAAATGAAGCTTCCAGATGGTAGACTTCTACAGGATGTCCCGATGGATGAAATCACCGAGAAAGAAGACAAAAAGGTGAATGTCGCCTTGTTGATCGATTCGAGCGGGAGTATGAAAGCCGACGTGGGTGGCGAAAGCAAGATGTCCCTTGCCAAGGATAGCCTGGAAAGTCTTGCAAAGGAGCTGCCCGAATCCGTGAATGTTTCCCTGATCGCATTTGGACATGAGGGAACAGGCAGTGATGCGGATAAAAAGATGTCGTGCAAGGCAGTCGAGTCTATCTATCCTCTTCAACCGTATGATGAGGGTGCCTTCTCGGAATCACTGACAAAATTTAATCCCAAGGGCTGGACCCCACTGGCATCAAGCATCGAATTGGCCAACGAACAACTTACTTCCCATAGTGACGAAAAGACGGAGAACTTCATATATGTCGTGAGCGATGGAATCGAAACCTGTGATGGGGATCCGGTGGCCGCTGCCAAAAAGGTGAAGGCGGACAATACCAATGTCAAAATCAACATCATCGGATTCGATGTGGACTCAGAAGCCGACGGGCAATTGAAGAAGGTGGCAGAGGCCGGTGGCGGAGAGTACTCCTCCGTGAAAACGAAACAACAATTGTCTGAAATTGAAAATGTGTGGAAAGAAGTCATCAATAAAAATACGTGGAGATGGTGGGTGGTCAACCGGTTCAGTGACAATGTTTGGACGACAGTCGATCATTATAATGCTTTGAGGGATATCGTCTCTTCTTATCAAACAATGATTTCGAATGAAGAAAACAGGATGATCCAGACACTCAATCGCCTGGAAAAAGAGAAGCTCATTGATTCAGAGAAACGCTCTGCCATATCTTCTCTCCTCGATGACCGTCAAGAGAAAATCAGGAACTACCTGAATGACCTGGAATCAACGAAGCACGAAGAAGTGAAAAACGTTTCTGATGAGCTCGATAAACGATTGGATGAGATTAAAAAGCAGGTTGGGATATAAACTGAGGGCCGGTCATATGACCGGTCTCTTTTCCCTGATGATTTGATTGACTTTTCTGAATACTGTAAGTACCATTTTCTTTATAAGGAAAAGCACGCCGATTACATACGCTTCCTTTTGACGATTGCATTTCTTCCGGCAAAGATGAAAGGAGAACAAAATCATGAATCAGTATGGAAACCTAGTCCAAAATGAAATTTATCAAGGGAAGGTCCGTCCCTCCATCCCTTTCCGGTTTGAAGAGTTGGAACAAATGGCACGGGAAAAGCTTGAAGACGGCCCGTTTTATTATGTGGCTGGAGGTGCCGGCGGCGAGGGGACGATGCGCGCCAATAGAAGTGCCCTCGACCGCTGGCAAATCGTCCCCCGTATGCTGAATAATGTCGAGGATCGCGACCTGAAGGTGACTTTATTTGGAGAAACCTACTCCTCCCCCCTCCTCCTTGCACCGATCGGAGTGCAATCCATCGTTCACCCTGATGGGGAGCTGGCGTCTGCACGCGCGGCTGCATCCATGAATGTCCCGTTCATTGCAAGTTCAGCGTCCACTTACTCCATGGAAGAAATCGCTTCCGTGATGGGGGACTCCCCAAGATGGTTCCAGCTGTATTGGAGTAATGACCTTGAGATTGCAGCCAGTATGCTTAAGAGGGCTGAAGCGTCAGGATTCTCCGCTATTGTTGTGACCCTTGATGCCCCGATGATGGCGTGGCGTGAATACGACCTTGAAAACGCCTATCTTCCGTTTCTGTCAGGAGAAGGAGTAGGCAATTACGTGAGCGATCCTGTCTTTCGTTCAAGGCTGAAAGAACCCCCTGAAGTTGACCGGAATGCAGCCGCCATCCTCTGGTCCCAAGTGTTTGGCAATGCCAGACTTACATGGGATGACCTGGACTTCCTGCGTGAACATACACGTCTGCCGATCCTGCTGAAAGGCATTCTCCATCCCGATGACGCCAAGCTTGCCATCGACCGGGGAATGGATGGAATCATCGTATCCAATCATGGTGGAAGACAGGTTGACGGGGCCATCGGAGCCTTAGACTCCCTCCCAGTGATATGCGACGTCGTGAACGGCCGTATCCCGGTGCTCTTTGACAGCGGAATCCGGCGTGGAGCCGATGTCGTAAAAGCCCTGGCCCTCGGAGCAAATTCCGTTCTGGTAGGCAGGCCATATATGTACGGACTGACCCTGGCAGGTGAACAAGGGGTGAAAGATGTGATTCGGAATATACTGGCCGATCTCGATTTAACATTGGCCCTTTCAGGTCAATCGTCCGCCTCCGAATGTGATGCCTCCCTTCTGACGGACGTGAAGGACGGTTCATTTCATTCAAAGAAAGGATGGAACGCACAGCCAACTGCAGGATTTAAATCATAGTGAAGGAGCCTCTGTTCAATCCGGCAGAGGCTTTTTCGTGTGTAAGATTTTAGCCCCCTGCGAAGGGTTTTTCCATGGTATACTTTCTTCTATAAAGGGGTTGATAAATATGGAAAAATATCCAGAATTTGAAACAGAGAGATTGATTTTAAGACAGATTGCAATGGAAGATGTCGATTTTCTTTATGAACTCTATACGTCCACGGACGTTCTCCGCTATTTCGGCATGAGTCCGATTGAATCGAAACACGTGGCGGTCAGCATGGTCGAAAACTATGAAAAACACTTGGAATCAGGGGGTCCCATGCGCTGGGCCATCGTGGAGAAAGATTCCAACCGTATGATCGGGACGTGCGGGTTCCATGGCATTTCGAAAGCTTATAAACGCTGCGAAATCGGATATGACCTGCATCCCGGCCATTGGGGCAAGGGAATCATGGGTGAAGCCCTATCCCCATTACTTCGTTACCTCTTTTCAGAAAAAGGAATGCATCGTATAGGAGCAGTGATCGTTCCTTCTAATAAGGCATCATCACGGGTAGTTGAGAAGCTTGGGTTCAAGCAGGAAGGTTTGCTGAGGGAATATATCCTTCAGGATGACCAGGCATTTGACGCATATATGTACAGTTTGTTAAAGAAAGAATGGCTTTCCGAGTTTTAGACGAACCTGAAAAGGAAATAATGGTCAGTGCAGATGAAAAAGGAGCTGGTAGAATGGTACAGCAAATGTTTCATGGATTCTTGCGCTGGCCTTTAGTTATTCGAATATTTACGATCGCCATTACGCTGATGATTTCGTTTGGCACGATCATTCACTTTATAGAGCCGGATACCTTCCCCTCTTTATTTGATGGGATCTGGTGGGCCATCATTACGACCTCCACTGTTGGATATGGAGACTTTGTTCCATTAACATTCGAAGGAAGATTCCTCGGGATTGTCCTGATCCTTGTTGGTGCCGGCTTTCTCTCAACCTATTTTGTCACTCTGGCAGCGGAAACCGTCATGACACAAAACGCCTATCTGGAAGGACGGGAGACGTTCAAAGGAAAAGAACATGTCATCATCGTAGGCTGGAATGAACGGACAAGGGAAGTCATCAATCAGCTCACCTCCCTTCAGTCCAAATGTGATATCATCCTGGTCGATGAAACCCTTCACAAGAATCCCTACAACAATAATCATATTCATTTCGTCCGCGGAACCCCATTTAAGGACGCAATCCTGAAGAAAGTCAATCTGCAGGAAGCCTCCATCGCCATCATCACCGCAGACCAGAATAAAGATGAGATGACCGCTGATATGAATTCCGTCCTGACCCTTCTCGCCATTAAAGGGAACTATCCGGAATTATATACCGTCGTCGAAATCCTTCAGAAGGACCAAGTCGCAAATGCCAAACGGGCAGGAGCCGATGAGGTCATCCAAACGAATATGCAGACCAGCTATGTGATGATGAACAGCATCATTTCTCAAGGGATGTCTAAAACCATTTTGAAGTTATTGAATCATCTAAAAGGGAATAATCTAAAGCTCATTCCTGTATCAGAGGAGTTCATCAATGAAAATTTCCACTCCTTAAGCAGCCAACTCTTAACGAACAACGTCATCCTTTTGGGCATTAAAAAAGGAGAAAACACAACAGTGAATCCTCCTTTAACGACGATTGTTGAAGCAACGGACGAACTTCTGGTGATTTCTAACTAGAAAACAGAGTGCTCTCAAGTTCTTTCACAAGTTCCTTCCCAACGGCAATGTACTTTTCAGGAAAACTTGCATCGGGATCCTGTGGCTCTGAAAATTGATTGACAGAACCGGAAAAGTTCCCTGTCGACGCAAAATCGTCCAGGCCAATCTGATACTTATGAGAAAGAAGGAACGGTTTACCGAATTCAACGGTAGCCCCCCTTGAGTCCAGTTGACCGTCCACTGAGGTAAACGGCACTCTTAAAAATTGATACCCGACCTCGTCATCAATTTTATAATCGAAGTAGCCGTGATCGTAATCCCAGTTACCGCCGATCGAATATCCAAGCGGCTTTAAAAGCTGTTCCAGTTTATACAGTTGATAATGCTGTCCTTCAATGCTCGATGAAAGCTCAATCACGTGGATGCATCCCCTTTCTTTTAGGGATAGTTTCTCCCAAAAGAAAAGAAAAATGTAAAAGAGCACTGAGATTTACTCAGTGCTCTTGTTCATTATTTCAGACGTTTTTCAAGCTCGGCTTTCTTCTCTTCAAAGCCTGGTTTTCCAAGAAGAGCAAACATATTCACTTTATATGCTTCCACTCCCGGCTGATCGAATGGATTCACACCAAGAAGGTATCCACTCATGGCACATGCTTTCTCGAAGAAGTACACAAGGTAACCGAATGTGTAAGCATCCATTGCAGGAATCTCCACGATCAGGTTAGGTACCCCTCCATCTGTATGGGCAAGCAGTGTACCTTCGAATGCTTTATTGTTCACGAAGTCCACAGTTTCACCAGCAAGATAGTTCAATCCATCCAAGTCACTGTCCGCTTTCTCGATTTTCAGCTCATGACGGGGCTCTGAAACCTTGATGACTGTTTCGAAAATGTCACGGCGTCCTTCCTGAACATATTGTCCAAGAGAATGAAGATCTGTCGAGAAGTTCGCAGAAGAAGGATAAATCCCTTTTTGGTCTTTTCCTTCACTTTCACCGAAGAGCTGCTTCCACCATTCAGCAAAGTACTGTAATCCCGGCTCATAGTTGATGAGCATTTCGATTGTCTTGCCTTTGTTGTAAAGGGCGTTACGAACCGCGGCATATTGATACGCGGCATTCTCAGTCAATTCTGATTTGCCGAAATCTTCACGGGCCTGTGCGGCACCGTTCATCATCGTTTCGATCTCCACTCCGCTGACGGCAATCGGCAGCAATCCTACTGCTGTCAGTACAGAATATCGTCCTCCGATATCATCAGGAACGACGAATGTTTCATAGCCTTCGTCCGTTGCCAGCGTCTTAAGTGCGCCCTTCGATTTATCCGTTGTCGCATAGATACGTTTGCGGGCTTCTTCCACACCGTATTTTTCTTCCAGCATATTGCGGAAGATACGGAAAGCAAGCGCCGGTTCTGTCGTTGTTCCGGACTTTGAGATCACATTGATGGAGAAATCTCTTCCATCCAGAAGATCTATTAAGTCTCTCATATATGTGGAGCTGATGTTTTGTCCGACAAATAACACTTGTGGAGTCGAACGCTTTTCTTTCGGAAGGGCATTATAGAAGCTGTGGTTCAGCATTTCAATCGCTGCACGCGCCCCAAGGTATGATCCACCGATACCAATCACAAGAAGGATATCGGAATCATTCTTGATTTTCTCCGCGGATTTCTGAATGCGTGAAAATTCTTCTTTGTCGTAATCCACAGGAAGATCGATCCAACCCAGGAAGTCACTCCCGGCACCTGTTTGTTCATGAAGTGAATGATGGGCAACCTTAACCGCATCACTTAAGTATGTAAGTTCGTGTTCTCCAAAAAACGATAACGCTTTTGAATAATCAAAACGAATGTGTGTCATAACCATCCTCCGATTAAAATATTTTCTTCTATCTCACTTTATCGAAAGCTGACCCGAGAATCAAGAAAGCTTCCTCTATGTAAGCGTGTGCATGAGAAACTTTTTATCCACTGATGCCTTACCCGCTTATATTTCCCTAGTTATTGGGAAAGAAACCCTGATATTTTAGGGATTTGTGGAGGGGTTATGATGCTTCCACCCGCTAATCGTGGGGGAGGGACGGAATCCAGCCGAAACCGACAGAAATCCAGCCGATTTTTGCTTGAATCCAGCCGAAACGTCCTCAAATCCAGCCGTTTCACTCAAGAATCCAGCAAAAAAACCATAAAATCCAGCCAATTAACTTTATTTCCCAAAACCTTACCACCGCCAACCAACACCAATAACCACTCCACAAAAAAGAGGGACGGACCTTGTTCACCAAGGTCCGTCCCTCCCCATTACATTATAGAGAGGCTCTTAAAATCGCAAGAACGTCGTCTTTTTTCAGTTTATTGAAGTTACCGAATTCGCCGTTGACCATGGCTTTGTCTGCCATAAGGTCAAGCTTACTGTCGTCGATATCGTAATCCGCCAAGCGGGATGGTGCACCCAGGCTTGACCAGAATTCGCGTAGCTTTTCGATACCTTCAAGTGCCACTTCTTCTTCCGATTTGCCGGCTGGGTCGACATTGAATACGCGTTCAGCCATTTGGGCAAATCGTGATGGGTTCACTTTCAGGTTATGCTTCATCCAGTTCGGGAACAGGATCGCCAGTCCACCTGCATGTGGGATGTCGTATACAGCTGACACAGCATGCTCGATGTTATGGCTTGCCCAGTCACCGTTATAACCCATTTGCAACATTCCGTTAAGGGCAATCGTACCTGAGTAAAGAATCGTCTCACGAAGCTCATAGTTTTCAAGATCATTGATCAGCTTCGGAGCTGTTTCGATCACTGTTTTCAGAACAGATTCACACATGCGGTCTTGAAGCGGTGTGTTTGTAGCATTATTGAAATACTGTTCAAATACGTGACTCATCATGTCCACCATGCCATAGATTGTGTGATCCTTTGGTACGGTAAAGGTATTTTCAGGATCCAGGATGGAGAATTGAGGGAATGTCACCGGGCTTCCCCAACCATACTTTTCATTTGTTTCCCAGTTTGTGATAACCGATCCGGCATTCATTTCAGAACCCGTCGCTGCCAGAGTAAGTACCGTTCCGAATGGAAGGGCTTCTTTCGCGAACGTTTTCTTCGTTACAAGATCCCATGCGTCTCCGTCATATTTTGCGCCTGCAGCGATGGCTTTCGTACAATCGATGACGCTTCCGCCGCCGACGGCCAAGATAAAGTCGATGTTCTTCTCTTTCGCGATTTCGACTCCTTTTCTAACTGTAGAAAGACGTGGATTTGGCTCTACTCCGGATAATTCAAATACTTCACTGTCAATCTCTTTCAGCACGGACATCACTTGATCGTATAGTCCGTTGCGCTTGATGCTTCCCCCGCCGTAAACGACAAGCACCTTTTTACCATATTGAGGTACCAATTCTTTCAATTGTTCTACTTGTCCTTTACCAAAAATTAATTTAGTCGGATTGTAAAATGTAAAGTCATTCATTAAAGTTACCTCCTTGTATTCTGTAAGGGCCGATTTATTTCGTTACCCAAAACGTTCTTAGCACATTTTCTATTATCGAATATATCATCCCCAAATTGCAAAGAACTTGCACAAGGAAATTTTACTATGGGCAATTTGAATAGGAATGGGCTCAGGGGGAAACTTATGAATGAGCCATTGAATAAAAGGAGGAAAACAACATGAGTGGTATTCAGCGTATTGCTTTGGCGCTTACGATCATTGGTGCTATCAACTGGGGACTTATCGGTTTCTTTCAATTCGATCTTGTTGCAGCGATCTTTGGCGGTCAGGATGCAGCTCTATCCAGAATCGTTTACGGTTTAGTTGGGATTGCAGGCCTCATCAATCTTGGTCTGTTATTCAAACCGACGGAAGAGCTTGAAAGAGAACCTCGTACAGAACCAACCAGATACTAAGGACCCCAATATAAAAGGTGACCCACCCCGGGTCACCTTTTATCATTTCAACAATTTCTTGATGATCTGCATCCCGAATCGTCCACTTGGATAACGGAAGCTCATATCGAACTTCGTCGTCTGCTTCAAGATGCTCTTATAATGGGAGAAGGTCGAAAAGCTCGATTCCCCGTGGTAATTTCCGATTCCGCTCTCCCCTACCCCGCCGAAAGGAAGATAAGGCGTTACGATGTGCATGAGGGTATCATTCACGCATCCTCCCCCATAGGAAATGGATCCATTAATTTTCTCTTCCGTGATGGGGTTTTCCGTGAACAGATAGAGTGCCAAAGGTTTCGGACGCTCCGTTACAAAATCGATGACCTCATCGAGATCTTCATACTCGATGACAGGAAAAACGGGGCCGAAAATCTCATCCTGCATCACCGGTACGGAAAAATCCCTTGGCTCCATTAAGGTCGGTTCGATTTTTAAGCTCGCGGGATCTACATTTCCACCTAATAGGATTTCCCCGTCTTCCAGATAGCTGGTCAGACGATTGAAATGACGCTCGTTGACAATCCGTCCGAATTTATCGCTTTTCAAAGGTTCACTCCCATAAAACTCAATCACGGTTTTCTTAAATTCAGTGATGAATTCATCTTTCTTGCTTTTATGGATAAATAAATAATCCGGTGCGACGCAAGTCTGTCCTGCGTTTGTCACTTTCCCGAAAGCGATACGCTTGGCGGCAAGAGGGATATCCGCCGTTTCATCGACAATACACGGGCTTTTCCCGCCCAGTTCAAGGGTTACCGGGATCAACTGCTTGGCCGCGGCTTCCATGACCACTTTTCCGACAGGCACACTCCCAGTGAAAAAAATATAATCAAACGGCTGCTTGAGAAGATTCTGGGTCGTCTCCACTCCGCCCTCTATGACGAAGATCTGCCTTGGATCAAAATGTGTGTTGATCATTTGAGCGAGTAATGAAGAAGTCGTCGGGGTGAGCTCCGACGGTTTTATAATCGCCGTATTCCCCGCTGCAATCGCTCCGATGACCGGTGCCAGGGCGAGCTGGATCGGATAATTCCAAGGTGCGATGATCAAGGTGACTCCGTATGGCTCCGGCACCGTATAGGCCTTCGATCCAATATGGGTTTTCGCCGTTTTCATTTTTTTCGGTTCTGCCCACTCATCGATATTCTTAAGGACGAATCGAATCTCCTCCAGAAGGATTCCGATTTCCGTCGTATACGCTTCCATCTCGGATTTATTCAAGTCTTTTTTCAGGGCACTGATGATTTCTGTTTCATGATTTTTTATGACGGTGGAGAATTTTTCTAACAAATCTTTTCTGTATTGAAGGGGACGGGTCACCCCGGACTTAAAAAATTGCTTGTGTTGTTGAAGACTTGCTTCTATCGCCTCGAGAGAAGCTTCCTCTATGAACAATTCAGTAGACATTTGTTTCCCTCCGAATCTTTAATGTTTATAAGTTTAAACATAAGAACAAAAATTTCGTAAGCAATGTAAATATACCTATGCCCATTTTCAGTGATTTTACCCTAAACCACCGCTTTCTAATCATTTCTACATTCATTTCGGATACTCCTTTAAATAAAATGGCTCTTTTCGTAAACTTTGTTGCTATGTAAGGTAGCGAGTAGTGGTTGATTTCCGCTTCAGGTGCTCGCTTTCCGCGGGGCTGGCGGTGAGCCTCCTCTGCTTCAAGTGGTGTCCTACCCTTGTCCAGCTCCGGCGGCTAGCCCCTCGAGGTCATAAGCTGAATGATCCAAGAAGGCAAAGAACGCCTTCCCGGCCCATTCAGCTTATGCTTTTCGGGGCTGTGCAAGCCGCCTCCGCTTTTCATTGTTTCCCGCAGGAGTCGAGCACCTTCCGCTACAATCAACTTTATTGGTATGGAGGATTAATCTACTTCTGTACACCTCTAGAAAAACATCATTTTCTATGTGTGGAGTGGTCGATTTCAGCTTGAATAGTAAAATGCTGTCTCATTCGTTTTTTCACTGGTAAGCTCTGTCACGCTATCCCATTTAGATGGGGAGGGGAACGGCGTAGACTCCTGCGGAAAAACGGACGAGACAAGACCCCGCAGCGAATGCGAGGAGGCTTGGCCGTTCGTCCGCCGGAAAGCGAAGCCGTTCCCCTCACCATCTATCCATACACACATAGACAGAGCCTCAGAGTTCCTATGTTAGAAAACACCAATCTTTGCGAAAAGAACTAATAAAAAAAGAACGTACCTCATATAAAATGAGAATACGTTCTTCTTATTCATGCGATCGTTACACCCAACCTCTAAATCTTGAGGCTTCAGCCATTTTGCGTGCGCCGACCATGTATGCGGCTAGTCGCATATTCACTCGACGATTCTGAGATGTTTCGTATACATTGTTGAAAGCTTCGACAAGTTTAGCATAAAGCTTCTCGTTTACTTCTTCTTCCGTCCAGTAGTACCCTTGATTGTTCTGAACCCATTCGAAATAAGAAACCGTTACCCCTCCGGCACTTGCAAGTACGTCCGGCACCAGGAGGATCCCTCTTTCTGACAGGATTCGCGTTGCTTCGAAGGTAGTGGGACCGTTTGCAGCTTCTACCACAATGGATGCTTTAATATCATAGACATTGTCTTCCGTGATCTGGTTTGAAATCGCTGCAGGTACAAGGATGTCACACTCGAGTTCCAGTAATTCTTTATTTGAAATCGTGTTTTCAAATAAAGTCGTTACGGTACCGAAGCTGTCCCTGCGATCCAACAGATAATCAATATCCAAACCAGCCGGATCATGGAGAGCTCCATGGGCATCGGAAATCGCGATGACCTTTGCACCGGCATCATTCATGAATTTTGCAAGGAAGCTTCCGGCATTACCAAATCCCTGGATGACGACGCGTGCACCTTTAATATCGATGCCGCGTTTCTTTGCTGCTTGTTCGATACAGATGGTCACACCTTGAGCCGTTGCTTTTTCACGACCTTGGGAACCACCAAGGACGATCGGTTTTCCCGTAATGAATCCCGGTGAGTCATTTTCACGGAGACGACTGTATTCATCCATCATCCAGGCCATGATTTGAGAGTTTGTGTACACATCAGGTGCCGGGATATCCTTTGTCGGCCCAACGATCTGACTGATGGCACGTACGTAGCCGCGGCTGAGTTTCTCCAGTTCAGTGAAGGACATCGTTCGCGGATCACAGATGATCCCGCCTTTCCCTCCACCGTATGGCAGATCCACAATCCCGCATTTCAAGCTCATCCACATGGACAAAGCCTTGACTTCCTCTTCATCCACTTCAGGATGAAATCGTACGCCACCCTTTGTCGGACCTACTGCATCGTTATGTTGTGCACGGTAGCCTGTAAATACTTTGATACTGCCATCGTCCATTCGAACAGGGATCCGGACGGTCAACATACGAATCGGCTCTTTCAGAAGTTCATACATTTCTTCCGTATATCCAAGCTTCGATAAAGCATCATTGATGACATGCTGTGTAGAAGTAAACAGATTAAGGTTTTCTCCCATTGTAAACATTCGCCTCTTTATTATGTGATCTGAAACGTTGTTATTGTAACATATTACCGTATCTTAAACCATTGACTTGGGAAAGAATTAATTTTTATTTTCAAGCGTTTTCAAGCCTCATCAAGAAAAAAACTTCTTAGTCCGTCGATGCGATCAAGACAGTACTTTTTTGATCCTTTCGATTGCCCAATCGAGGTCTTCTTGTGAGATGACCAGCGGCGGGGCGAAACGGATGACTGTATCATGAGTTTCCTTACAAAGCAGTCCTTCTTCTTTCAGTTGTTCACAGTATTTGCGGGCCGGTTCTGTCAGTTCCACCCCGATAAATAATCCGCTGCCACGAACTTCCTTAATCATAGGATTATCTATCTCACGAAGTTTACTCATAAAGTATTCTCCCATTTGAAGGGAACGGCCTGCAAGATCTTCATCGATCAATACATCAAGGGACGCAACAGACACCGCACACGCCATCGGATTCCCTCCGAACGTCGAGCCATGGGAACCCGGATTGAATACACCCAGTACTTCTTCATCTGCAACCACACACGAAATCGGGAATACTCCCCCTCCCAGTGCTTTTCCGAGGATATACATATCAGGATTGACATCTTCCCACTCACATGCAAACATTTTTCCGGAACGGGCCAGTCCTGCCTGGATTTCATCTGCAATGAAAAGGACATTATTTTCCTTACATAATTCATAAGCCGCTTTCAGGAATCCTTTTGGAGGGAAGACGATCCCTGCTTCCCCTTGGATCGGTTCGATGAGGAACGCCGCTGTGTTTGGTGTGATCGCTTCCTTCAACGCATCAAGGTCCCCGTAAGGAATCAGGTTGATACCCGGAAGCATCGGACCGAAGCCGCGCTTGTATTCCTCTTCTGAAGAAAGGGATACTGCTGTCATCGTCCTACCGTGGAAGTTTCCGTTACAGGCGATGATTTCAGCGCTGTTTTCCGCTACACCTTTCACATCATACGCCCAGCGGCGAGCCGTCTTGATCGCCGTTTCCACAGCTTCCGCACCTGTATTCATCGGAAGAGCCATGTCTTTACCCGTCATCTTACAGATCTTCTCATACCATGGTGCTAATTGATCATTATGGAATGCACGTGATGTCAGTGTCACACGGTCTGCCTGATCTTTCAGAGCCTGGATGATCTTTGGATGACGATGTCCCTGGTTTACTGCTGAATAGGCGCTTAGCATATCCATATACTTATTGCCTTCAGGATCCTTTACCCATACACCTTCCGCTTCTGAAATAACGATTGGCAGTGGAAGATAATTTTTGGCACCATACTTTTCTGTTTGTTCAATGATCGAATGCGTACTTACTGTCATACTGGTTCCTCCTTACATAATTTAAAACTTTATCTTTTTTTATAAAGGATGGAGCCCCTGTACTCAAAGGCCACTCCCGTTTTCACTCTTAACGTGTTACTGATGTTGTTTTTACTTGAAGGTAAAACAGAAGATCAACTGGTCTGCTCCCTCATCCACAAGCATGCAAAAAATATTTGCATTTAGAAAACCCTTACACTTATAATAATGCAAAAGATAGTTGCTTTTTTCAAGAGTTTTTTAAAAATTTTTTATCATTCCACTCTTTTGGCGAATCCCACTGAGATGGGGCTCGCATCCATCCATGTCAGCATGGGAAATCCGTACAAAAAAGTTCTATAGACGATACATTTTGCAGTAAGAACCCTAGATTAATAAGAGGAGAGAAACAGCATGCTGGAATCTGAAAAACGATTGTATATGTATGAAAAAGTCGCTGAACATCTCGAATCAGGCGTCCATGTCATCGATTCAACCGGGAGAACCATCATCTACAATCGCAAGATGCGTGAAATCGAAGGAATGGAAATTGAAGACGTCCTCGATAAAAATCTGCTGGATGTCTTTCAATTTCACTCCGAGGAAGAAAGCACGTTATTAAAGGTCCTGAAAACAAATAAACCTACCCTCAATGTCAAGCAGACTTACTTTAATATTAACGGAATCGAAATCACGACGATGAATGACACATTCCCGATTTTTCACGATGAGGTGCTGATCGGAGCCATCGAAATTGCCAGGGACATCACCAAACTCGAGAAGGTGATGAGGGACCACATACATAAAAAGCCCGGCAGTTTCTTCACGTTTGACAGCATCATAGGGCATCACCCCCGGCTCGGGGACGCTGTCGAAACAGGAAAAAGGGCGACGCGGACCTCTTCCCCGGTCCTGATCTGCGGCGAAATAGGGACTGGAAAGGAACTGTTCGCCCAAAGCATTCACAACGATAGCGCCCGTGCCAACCGTCCCTTCATCACCCAGAATTGTTCTTCTTTACGTGATGACATGCTTGAAGAAATTCTTTTTCACGACAAGAGTGAGGGGATAGAACCTGAACATCACCGTCCCTCTCTCTTCCGGCAGGCTCAGGGAGGAACACTCCTCCTTGACGAAATCAACTCATTGACCCCTTCCCTTCAGGAGAAGCTGCTAAACTTCCTCTCAAGAGGGACGGACCTTCCATTTGACGTCAGGGTGATGGCCACGGTGAACGAGGATCCGATCGACGCCATTGCAGAAGGGCGGTTATTGAAGGACCTGTATTATCGACTGAGCGTCGTTTCTATCTTCATTCCTTCTCTTCGTACGAGAAAAGAAGATCTGCCTGAGCTGGTGGAGTATTTCATCAACCAGTTCAACCATCATTTCGCCATGAATATCAAGGGGATATCCGACGAAGTGCGGGAGATTTTCCAACAGTATGAATGGCCGGGGAACGTACGGGAGCTCGAGCATGTCATGGAAGGGGCATTCAACCTTGTAGGGTTTGAGGAAGAAATCGGATACAAGCATCTTCCCTTCGGATTCAGGCAGAGAATCCACCACAGTGTGACAGATGAGGAAAGCCAAGATGGGTCTGCATTCCTCTATCAATCAGGCAAGGAAATCAAGCCGTTGGAGCTTTTCATAGAGGAAGCTGAAACCTATTATATTCAGAAGGCATTGAAATATCACGACTTCAATATCACCAAGACCGCGAAATCACTGGGGATGAGCAGACAGAATCTACAGTACCGGATACGGAAATACGGGATCGAGCGGAATTCGTATTGATTGGTTGAGGCCACTTTCTCTTTTTGAGGAAGTGGTTTTTTTGCTGGGTGAGGGGGTGGCGGTTGGAGTTGTTCGACGGCGGCGAAATTTGTCGTATATGTAGAATGGTTGATATATTTTCATAAAAAAAGAGGCAACCTGTAAAACAGGCTGCCTCTAAAAGTGTACATCTCACACTTTCATCAATTTAGAATCCGTAATGAATCGTACACCTTCCGTGGATTCGAGGGAGAATACTCCCCCTCTTCCTTCTCTCACATCCAATATGATCCTGAAATGCTTCCAATATTCATATTGTTGTTCGTTCATATAAAAAGGACAGTCGGCTACAGTACCTACCAATACATCACTGTCACCGATGATCAGATCATCTTGACTCAAACACATAGGGGAACTGCCATCACAACATCCACCGGACTGGTGAAACAAGAGGGCGCCGTGCTTTCCCTTTAACGTTTCTATCAGCTGGAGTGCTTGTTCTGTCGCCTCTAGTCGCTGTTCCATTTTAGAAGAATCCTAACGCTTTGGGACTATAGCTGACTAGTAGATTCTTCGTCTGTTGATAGTGTGACAGCATCATTTTATGGTTTTCACGACCGATACCGGACATTTTGTAGCCTCCGAATGCTGCATGTGCCGGATATTGATGGTAGCAGTTGGTCCATACGCGTCCTGCCTGAACTTCTCTGCCGAAACGGTAAGCCGTGTTCATATCACGCGTCCATACACCCGCACCAAGTCCATAAAGAGTGTCATTGGCGATTTCAAGGGCTTCTTCTTTCGTCTTGAAGGTCGTCACGGAAACAACAGGTCCAAAGATTTCCTCCTGGAAAATACGCATTTTATTGTCGCCTTTGAATACAGTCGGCTTCACGTAGAATCCTGCTTCATGATCGCCTTCGAGTTTATTCTGCTCTCCACCGATCAATACTTCTGCCCCTTCTTCTTTTCCGATTTCAATATAAGAAAGGATTTTATCCAATTGCTCCTGAGAAGCCTGGGCACCAAGCATCGTGTCCGTATCCAACGGGTTCCCCTGCTTGATTTGTTTCACCCGCTCGATCGCTCGCTCCATGAACTTATCGTAGATGGATTCCTGGATCAAGGCCCTTGAAGGACAGGTACACACTTCACCTTGGTTCAGGGCAAACATGACGAACCCTTCGACTGCTTTATCAAGGAAGTCATCATCCTGATCCATAACATCTTCAAAGAAAATATTAGGTGATTTCCCGCCAAGCTCCAATGTAACAGGAATGATGTTCTGTGAAGCATATTGCATGATCAGGCGGCCGGTAGTCGTTTCACCAGTGAAGGCTACTTTCCCAACGCGCTTGCTCTGTGCGAGGGGCTTCCCTGCTTCCACTCCAAATCCCTGTACCACATTCAATACGCCTTTTGGCAGCAGGTCTTCAATCAGTTCCACCAGTACCATGATGGATGCAGGCGTTTGTTCTGCCGGCTTCAATACAACACAGTTTCCTGCAGCAAGGGCAGGGGCGATCTTCCATACGGCCATGAGGATCGGGAAATTCCAAGGGATGATCTGTGCCACAACCCCGATCGGCTCATGGAAGTGATAAGAAACTGTATCGTTATCGATTTCACCAAGTGAACCTTCCTGTCCCCGGATGCATCCGGCAAAGTAGCGGAAATGATCGACCGCAAGGGGTAAGTCCGCAGCCATCGTTTCACGGACCGGCTTCCCGTTATCCCACGTTTCGGCTACCGCTAGCATTTCGAGGTTCTCTTCCATGCGATCGGCGATTTTATTCAGGATATTGGCTCTTTCTGCTACAGACGTTTTCCCCCATGCGTCTTTCGCTGCATGAGCCGCGTCCAATGCCTTTTCTACATCTTCTTTGTTTGAACGGGCGATTTTGGTGAATACTTGGCCCGTCACAGGAGATACATTTTCAAAATACTCCCCGCTTGCAGGCGGAACATATTCCCCACCGATAAAGTTCTCATACTTATCTTTGAATTGGACCAACGAACCTTCTGTATTCGGATTATTATAAAGCATCTAAGTTCCTCCTGATTTTATGTATTTTCATTTAGTTAAGCGCTTTCATTTTTCATTATATGCCATTTAGGAGGTACGGACAAGTGTATTATTATAAAATTCTTTATTTTTCGTTAATTTATGATCTTTTTTTCAGTCCTTCTGTAAACAAAAAAAAGACCGGCCCTCATTGAAGGCCGGTCTTTATATACATCTATTATTTCTTGATTAGATCTTCACGTTCTGATTGCTCGATCCACTCTTCAAGCTTGTCTTTAAGAGTGTTGAAGCCTGCAGGTGTTGTTTCTTCAGCTGCTGGTTTCACACTTCCTTGACGGCGAGGTTTTTTCGCTGCTGCCGGCTTTGCTTGTTGAGCAGGAGCTTCTTCTGTAGCACGGATAGAAAGGCTGATTTTACCAGCTGCTTCGTCCACTGATAATACTTTAACCTTTACTTCGTCGCCTACTGAAAGGTGCTCACTAACGTCTTTAACAAATCCGTGAGTGATTTCAGAGATATGAACTAATCCTTGAGTTTCTTCGTCAAGTGCAACGAACGCACCGTATGGTTGAATGCCTGTAACTTTACCTGTTACAACAGTTCCTGTTTCGAATTTTGTAGTCATGGTAACACTCCTAGTATATATATTATTTTTCGTCTTTACACGCAATTGTAGATTATATCATAGAATCGGGAATTCGGCAAAGGGATTTTCTTTGCCTTCCTTCATTTACATCCTACTATCCGTCTAGAATTGCTTTCTCACTAGTTATGCTTCCCAATTAATCATTTTATTAAAACATAATGGAACAGGGATTCAACAGGATCAATCCGTTCCGAAGGTGGCTGGATAGACAAAATCCCGATTTCGCGAATTCACCTCTTTCTACTATATTATGTCAGCTCTCCCCCTTTAAAGAAATCATCCGGCTTTGCAAAAAAAAAGCCCGACCCAATCAAATATGGGTCAGACTAAAAGTTCTTAATGGCTGATGATTTTTTCTTTCTTTGCTTTTGGATAAAGGGAACGGCATATAACATGAAGGCTGCGATATGTGCGAATGCAAGATTTGCCACGAACAGACTCCATAGGGTTACATGTCCCCAGCCTCCGAGTTCAGGTACGGCTACATAATAGATAAACACTGACCATAAGGCTATAACAAATGGGATGTGAAGAACCGCCCATTTACGATGTTCGACCCAAAGAAAAAGTGGAGTTGCCGTTGCGACGAATAGGTATACTAGAAAGACATCCATTTCAATTCCTCCATTTCTGTAGTAAACGCTTTCAATTGTGGCGAAAAAAAGAATAATTTGTGAACGTTTTGTTACAATTAGTATACTACATATTCAGAAAATTTCCAGTCTATTTGCCTTGTTTTTAACTTCTTTTCAAAAAATTAGTTGAAAAGTAATGTTTTTAAGCGTTTTCACCCATAATAAATGGAAATGCGGTGCAATACTTTCTTCATTGAATACCATTACATGTCCTCTACCCCATTTATTGAAAATTTAAAAATCCGGTGTACAGGGGTACTAAAACATAGTACGATTGAAAAATCTTATTTTTTGAAAGGAGGATCTTAAGTATGGCCAAGAAAGATCAATGGACTTCTAAGATAGGCTTTATTCTGGCAGCGGCAGGGTCTGCCATCGGCTTGGGCGCGATTTGGAAATTCCCTTATATGGCCGGTGCGAATGGCGGGGGTGTTTTCTTCTTGCTCTTTATACTTTTTACCGTTTTAATTGGGACCCCCATTCTTCTCGCTGAATTTGTCATCGGCAGGCGTGCCGGGGCGGATGCTGTTACTTCTTATAAAATATTGGCCCCTCATTCCCGTTGGCACTGGATCGGTTATTTAGGAACGGTGGTGTCGTTCATCATCTTATCCTTTTACAGTGTGGTGGGAGGATGGATTCTTTCCTACTTGGCAAGAAGTGTGACAGGCTCTCTGACAGGAAAATCGCAAGAACAATATGGTGCTTTGTTTGAAAGCATCATAGCGAATCCAAAAGAAGTGCTGATCGCTCAGTTCGCTTTCATCGTCATCACCATTCTTGTCGTCCAGGGCGGGATTCAAAAAGGGATCGAACGTGCCAGTCGTTATATGATGCCTGCTCTATTCATTTTATTCATTATTCTGGTGATCAGGTCCCTGACATTGGAAGGTGCGATGGAAGGTGTCCGCTTCCTGTTACTCCCGGATTGGAGTTATTTGAATGGAGAGACGGTCCTCCTTGCACTGGGACAAGCATTCTTCGCTTTAACGGTGGGTCTATCCGTCATGGTGACGTATGCATCGTATTTATCTAAAGAGGATAGCATGCCAAGGTCCGCCATCAGTGTTTCAAGTTTGAATATCTTTATTTCCCTGCTCGCAGGTTTGGTGATTTTCCCAGCCGTATATGCACTCGGCTTCAAACCCGATGAAGGACCCGGGATTGCCTTTGTGGTCCTTCCTGCCGTTTTTAATGAGATTGCATTCGGTGGGATATTCTTAACCGTGTTCCTTATTCTGTTACTGTTTGCCACCCTGACATCAGCTTTCTCCATCTTAGAGATCGGGGTCGCTGCATTGTCCAAGGGGAATCAGAAGAAACGAGTGCCGTTTACCTGGCTGATCGGGATCCTCGTTTTCATTGCGGGAATTCCGAGTGCCTTATCATTTGGAGTATTCAATGAGTTTCTTATCGGAGGGAAGAACTTTTTCGACTTCGCCGATTATATAACAAGTAACTTCGGATTGCCTGTAGGTGCTTTACTCATTTCAATCTTCGTATCCTATCGATTGAAACGCGAGGACGTCTGGACTGAACTTCAATCCGGTTCATCCATATCCAGGGGCTTATTCAACAGCTGGATCTTCCTCCTGCGCTACATCGTACCAGTAGCGATCATACTCGTTTTCATATCGTGAATCATAGAGGAGATTGGGACATATCTAAATCCATTTCCTCTAAAGACGAACAATCAAAAAATTAGTTAGGCTCACTTGTTACACCGCTTTTGATTTCCGTGCAAGACTTCGCTTTCCTCGGGCGGAAGGCAAGCCTCCTCGTCACTACGTTCCTGCGGGGTCTTACCTATTCCGCTTTTCCCGTAGGAGTCTTCGTCTTGCACTCCAATCAAAAGCTAAATCCTGCTACATACACTGAATATGCTTTTGCAATAATATTAAAAGGCCCGTTTCACCAAGGTTGATATTCCTACACAGACCATTGTTTTTCCATTGTTCGATTACTAGTGGTTTGTCTTAGCAGACTCACATCTGGTAACACTGCAATTAATAGAAAATACTAGGTGTACGCAATCGTGGACACTACAATGTTATAGTGAAACACTTACGCTTGGATAGTTGATTGTAGCGGAAGTTGCTCGACTCCTGCGGGAAATGCTGGACAGGTGAGACCCCGCAGGCGCAGCCGAGGAGGCTCACCGCCAGCCCCGCGGAAAGCGAGCAACTGGAGCGGAAATCAACCACTACTCACTACATCCAAAACCACCAGTGTTTACGTAAATAGCTAAATGATAAATCCGAACGATTTCGATTTTCTAAATAGAATTTCGATGATCGTTCGGATTTTCTTTTGACTAAACAACTTTATCCCACCCTTCTCTTATTTATGTAACATTTTGTTCACGGGTTACCGGGCTGATTTTTTCCAATTGGTGATAAACTAAAGATATACGGAAGGATTTTATGAGGAGGGATTTTGCTATGTCTTATTTTGGAGAAAATCTGAAACGAATCAGGGAAGAGCGTAAATTGTCTCAACAGGAGTTGGCTTTACGAGCCCGATTGGGAACGAAAACGATTGAGAAATATGAATCTGATTTACAGATTCCCGACACCCAAACCATCCTTAAACTTTCCACTGTTCTCGATATTCCTGCTTCCGAACTCATGGAACGGGAAATGAAAGGTCATCATACTCCTGCAGGAATCGACGCTGAGATGGAGCAGTTGATCAAAGAACTGGGTCCCAAGCGGACGAAGCTCATCCTTCGCAAGGCCAAGGAATTCTCAGAAGAGGATTTTCTGAGGGTAATGCAAATGCTATATGAATTGAAGTATGAAACACAAGAATCGTAAAAACTTTTTTTGATAAAGATGTATAGAGAAACACAAAAGGGGTCATACTGAAGATAAGCTTTCTAAGTATTCCCCCTTTTGTTTTCATTTGTTGGACGATCATGGTATCGTCCTATTTTTTTGCGCATTTTTAAGGATGCCTGGCCTCAATCGGGAATCGGGTACCAGGCACCCTTCATTACTCGCCTAACTGTGATTCTCCACAAATCGCTTCATCCGTTTCACAGCTTCCTGGAGCTGCTCCATGCTCGATGCATAAGAACAACGGATAAACCCTTCTCCACCTTTACCGAATACATTACCGGGCACAACCGCCACTTTCTCTTCAATCAGGAGTTTTTCTGCAAATTCTTCGGAACACATTCCCGTCTTTTGAATGGAAGGAAAGGCATAGAACGCTCCTCCCGGGGTGTGGCATGTTAATCCCAATTCGTTCAGGGAGTCGACGAAATAGTGACGGCGGTGACGGTAGCTTCTCTTCATTTCCATCACATCGTCCATCCCCTTATCCAGTGCCTCGACTGCTGCATATTGTGCAGGCGTCGACGCACACATCATGGCGTACTGATGGATCTTCAATAAGGATGAAGAAATCTCTTCGGGGGCACATATATAGCCGAGTCTCCAGCCCGTCATGGCGAACCCTTTCGAGAAGCCGTTGATGACGATGGTCCTTTTTCTCATGTCTTCTAACGAAGCGATGGATACATGGTGATGGTCATAGGCAAGCTCCGCATAAATTTCATCTGAAAAGACGACGAGATCATGCTTCCGGACCACTTCAGCCAGGCTCTCTAAGTTTCCCCTTTCAAGGACCGTCCCTGTCGGATTGTTAGGGGAACAAAGTAACACAGCTTTTGTCTTTGGCGTGATGGCCGCTTCGAGTTCTTCAGCTGTGAGCTTGAAGCCATTTTCCGGTTTGGTTTCGACGGTTATCGGTACTCCGCCCGCCAATTGAACGAGGGGAACGTACGAAACGAAGCCCGGTTCGACGATGATCACTTCATCACCCTGATCGATGATGGCCCTCATGCTGATATCAAGTGCCTGTGAAGCCCCGACCGTCACAATGATTTCCGTTTTCGGGTCATAGTCAACCGAGTATCCCTCTTTCATATACCGGGCAATCTTTTCCCTCAGCTCGAGAAGTCCCGCATTCGCTGTATAAGAGGTATATCCCTGTTCCAAGGAAAGAATCGCCGCTTCCCTCACCGTCCAGGAGGTGATGAAATCCGGCTCCCCAACGCCTAAGGAAATGACTCCTTCCATATTGGCAGCCAGGTCGAAGAATTTCCTGATTCCTGAAGGCTTTAAATTTTTAACGGATTGAGATATGTATGATGTCTTGGTTGTCATGGGGACACCACGATTCTTCTGTCTTCTCCATGATCACCGAAGATCGTTCCATCATGCTTATATTTTTTCAATTGAAAATGTGTGGTCGTTGATAAGACAGAATCCAGGGTGGAGAGCTTTTCGGACACGAATGTCGCCACTTCATGCATGGACCGCCCTTCCACCGTCACGGACAAATCATATGCCCCGGACATCAGATAAACGCTTTTCACTTCTTTATATCGGTAAATCCGGTGAGCCACTTCATCAAAGCCCACTCCTCTTTTCGGAGCGACTTTCACATCAATCATGGCCGTAACTCCTTCATGGCCTTCCACTTTAGACCAGTCCACAATCGAGCTGTATCTGACAAGAATATTCGCTTTTTCCAGCTTTTCAACGGCTTCCTCGACATCCTTTGCCGGCACTTGAAGCATCTTCCCTAAATCTTCTGTCGAAATCCTTGCATCCTTCTGTAAAATCCTTACTAAATCAAGCTCCATTTCTCTCAGTTGCATTCCGCTTCCTCCTCATCCCCACTAAATGGTTTCATTATATCAGAAGTCTCGAATATGAAAAGCGTCAACCTATTTTCCCCCTTAAAGGGAATGGATATGTCAGAACGCTCGAATCAAGGTGTGAAATACGGAATTGGGGGTAAAATAACTATAATCAAACCAGAAAGGAGTGAGGAAAAATGCAAGAAAACGATTTCGCCAGAGTGGTGGAGGTGAACGGCACCAATGTTTACTTTGAATATCACGAACATCCCACTGCCTCAGAAACCTTCGTCCTTCTTCATGGATTCCTGTCATCCACTTTCAGCTTCAGACGGCTTACACCCCTTTTGAAAGAACATTATAATGTCATTTCCATCGACCTGCCTCCCTTCGGAAACAGCGGGAAACACAACAGCTTCATCTATTCTTACGACAACCTTGCCAATACGGTCATCGCCTTACTGGACCATTTGAACGTAAGCAACATCCACTTGACGGGTCATTCCATGGGTGGTCAGATCGCCTTGAATGTCATGAAAAAGGCCCCTGACTTAGTGAAAAAAGGCATCCTGCTCTGCAGTTCAGGATATCTAAAGCGGATGAATTGGCCTGTCACGATGCTGAGTCACATCCCTTTTTTCCATCTTTACGTGAAACTGTGGCTTACTCGCTCAGGGGTCCGCAATAACCTTGAAAACGTCGTCCATGACTCTACTATGATTGACGATGAAATGATGTTTGGATATTTGAAACCTTTCCTTGAGGATGATATTTTCAAAGCGCTGACAAGGATGATACGGGATCGCGAAGGAGATTTGTCGGTGAATGACCTGCGAAATATTCAAACACCCTGCCTTCTCGTTTGGGGAGAGCATGACAGGGTGGTCCCTTTATCAACAGGAGAGAGGTTGAATCAGGATATCCCGAACTCCAAACTCGTTGTCCTCAAAGAGACGGGGCATCTTGTACCCGAAGAAAAACCAAGTGAAGTATTGGAGAATATTCATGCATTTGTTTCCTCCGCCACAGAAGAAATATCGGATGAGGCAAGGACTGAGCCTCTATTTCAAAAAGGACTTTCCCAGACGCTTCTAACTGAAACGTAGGGAGAAGTCCCTTTTTTCTTTCATTTTTGAGAAGGGACTGCACTACCCTTCGCCTTCTGTTCTGAAAAATAAAATGGAAACATATCATTTTCATCTTTTTCGTTTCCATCATATGATTATACTTACAAATACATAAACGAAAGGGGAAAAAATAATGAGTAGATTTGAGGAAATCATCAACCGGAAAGGATCCTCCTCCGTTAAGTGGGACCTTACGAAAACCGTGTTCGGGAGAGACGATGTCCTGCCTATGTGGGTGGCAGATATGGATTTCCTTCCGCCTGAGGCCGTATTGGAAGCCCTCGGGAACAGACTGCAGCACGGGATCTTTGGCTACACGTTTGTAGGGGATGAAACAGCGGCCAGCATTAAAGAGTGGGTTCAAAAGCGTCACGGCTGGGAAATCGAGACAACCTGGCTGCAATACAGTCCCGGAGTCGTTCCCGCTATATCAACGATCATTCAGGCACTCACTGTTCCCGGAGACAAAGTACTTGTCCAATCTCCCGTCTACACTCCTTTTTTCAGCCTGGTGGAGGATAATGACAGGGAAATTGTCAATGCCCGACTGCAGTATCACGAAGGTAGATATTCCATCGACTTTCATGCCTTTGAAGAATCCCTTAAAACAGGTGTGAAGCTATTTCTTCTGTGCAACCCTCATAATCCAAGCGGACGGGTGTGGAAGAAAGAAGAACTAGCCAAAATGGCTGAATTATGTCACAAATACAACGTTTTGATTGTTTCGGATGAAATCCATTCAGATCTGGTGTATAAAAATCATACGCATATCCCTCTCGCCTCCCTTGATGATACATTCCGGGATATGACGATTACGTGCATTGCACCGAGCAAAACCTTTAACCTGGCCGGGTTACAGGCTTCAGCCATGATTACTCCCAATGCTGAAATCAGGGAAAAGATCGCAGTCGTTCATAAAAAACAGGGCTTCTTTACTCTCAATACACTCGGCATCATCGGAATGGAAACAGCCTATCGTCACGGTGAACAATGGTTAGAAGAAATTCTGGATTACCTGCAGGAAAATGTAACCGTCACGAAGGAATTCATTGGAGAACACCTGCCCCAAATGCAGGTCGTGGAAGCAGAAGGGACGTATCTTCTCTGGATCGATTGCACGAAGTTGAACCTGTCCGATGATGAATTGAAGAATCGATTATTAGATAAAGGGAAACTTGCATTGGAACCGGGTACCAAATATGGTCCTGGCGGGGAAGGCTTTGTCCGCATGAACATTGCATGTCCAAGGGAGACGCTGATGGACGGTCTGGAAAGATTAAGGACCGCATTAAGCTGAATTAAAAATGTACCAGGTGCGAATCGTCCCGATTCTACCTGGTACATTTTTTTAACGGTTATTTCTTATCGCTTTTGATCTCGCCACAGGCAATGCGTTTACCGGAATCCCCCGAGGGTTGTGTCATCCCGTCGTCTTTGTTTTCATCAATGATGAGTGAGGTCCCTTCTTTAGTGAATAGGGATGTCTTCCCCTTTGATAACGTAACCATCGGTGCCATGAGCTTCACCTTCACCGTTCCGTCATCCCCCACGATGAGGTTGGGCAGATCTCCGCCATGGGCCCCTTCAGGATGAAGCAGTCCGTGCTTCGTATCGTCAGGATTGAAGTGATTACCTGACGTTACGAAATCCGGCCGCTTACATGCTCCTTTTTCATGTATATGGATTCCGTGCTCCCCCGGAGGAAGTCCTTCGAGATCCAATGCGACTTCCACTCCGTCAGATTGCTCCTGAAGGGTGGCATTCCCCAGTGAATCACCGTTCTCATTTTTCATTTCCACTTCTATCTTATTCGGATTTTCAATGGCACATCCGCTTGCCAGAAGTGTGATCATGACCATATATAATAGGGATAATTTTTTCATATCGCTCTTCCTCCATCTCTGCATACTCTTTCACATTGTTGACTCCCTTGGTGAAAATTATTCCTATTTCCAGGAAGTGTTGCTGTATGGAGGATATCCATCAGGACGAAAAAAAACACGCTCAGGTGGCGTGTTCTGATTACTTATTCTGTTCTCTTCTGAACCCTTGCTTCTTCTTCCATTTTCTTTGTTTTCAATTCTTCTCGTTTTGAAGCTTTCTGGATGATCCGGAAAGTGAGCAGGGCAGCGATCATGAAAATGGCCATCGTAATGCCGGCTGGGATATATTCTGTCTTATCTTCGGGAAAATAGAGAAATAAATTTAATATAAATGAAGAAAGCATGGTACGCTCCTTTCGAAAACTAACTCTTTGTCCATTATAACAACTCTCTAAAGGACAAACCAACTTCAAATCGTCACCTTTTTAACGATTTATTGAACGTCCACCCGACAATTTCCGAGGAAATACTCTTTTTTTCTCTCCAAAAATAGGGGCTGGGTCATAACTATCTACATTCTCTCTAAAAACGAACAATACCTAAATGTTGTTAAGAATCACTTTTAGCACCGCTGTTGATTTCCGTGCAAGACTTCGCTTTCCTCGGGCGTTCGGCTGAGCCTCCTCGTCGCTGGCGCTCCTGCGGGGTCTCATCTCTCCGCTTTTCCCGTAGGAGTCTTCGTCTTGCACTCCAATCAACAGCTAGAATCAATGAAATACCTATAATATGCTTTAAAAAACAAAAAAAAACCAAACGAATTCGTTTTCCTTCACAGAATTTCGAATAATCGTTCGGCGTTTTCTTTGGCTAAAACACTATTGTCCCAACCTCGTTTTTAAGCTTTTATTTTAGAACCTTGATGTTTTCAATTATGATATCTTCTTTCGGAAGGCCGTTTTCATCCGCTTCTACGTTTGCAATCTTATCCACGATGTCCATCCCTTCGACTACTTGTCCAAACACGGTATGCTTTTGGTCAAGCCAAGGTGTTCCGCCATTCTCCTTATAAGCATTGATGATTTGCTCAGGGAAACCGGCAGATTTCATCTGGTCTTCCATTTGCGGGTCGAAGTCACTTTTCTGAACTATGAAGAATTGACTTCCATTCGTGTCAGGGCCTCTATTCGCCATCGAAAGGGCACCGCGCAGATTGAATAATTCCGGTGAAAATTCATCTTCGAATGATTCTCCGTAGATGCTTTCTCCACCCGTCCCGTTCCCATTCGGGTCTCCGCCCTGAATCATGAAGTCTTTGATGACCCGGTGGAATTTCAAGCCATCATAATAACCATCTTTACTGTGTTTTATAAAGTTCTCCACGGTTTTAGGAGCCTGCTCGGGGAATAACTTGATCTTGATGGTTCCCATGGATGTCTTCATTTCAACTAATTTTTCGTTTTCAGCAACTTCTGTTGTCAACTGAGGATAGGTCATATCTTCATCTCCTTTGGTTTCTTCTGCCGTTTTCTGTTTTTCGGATGCTTTTGGCTTTTCTTCAGTGGTATCTCCCTTTTCTGTTTGTCCACATGAGGCAAGAACTAAACCTAGTAAACAGAGGGTAACGATCATTAAACGCTTCATATATGTACCTCCACATGTTACCTTTATAGTAGTTATTTCTCAGTTTCATTCTGCTTACATTATAATAGAGATTGATGTATTAGAGGAGGTTTTTTATGAAAAACATTCAAATTGGTGATTATGTCACAGCTTTTTATAAAACGGGAAAATATGTAGGGGAAGTCACAGAAGAACGACCAGGTGCCTTTGTCGTGAAGATCCAGGCTGTTTTAAAGCATCCGAGGCAAGGCGATCTGCACAACCCTCAAGCGGTGGACGTACCCTTGTTTCACGAACGGAAAGCACTTGCCCACGGCGAGCGTGCCAACATGCCGGAGAAAATGGTCAAGCCATATGACGGGGACATCCCCGATTACAATGAAACACTTATCCATTCCTACTTAACGTTAAAGCGGGAACTTGAAGCAGACGCTTCCCCCCACGCACAAAAGAGTCTTGAAACACTGCAATCCATTCAAAGGGAATACGAACTGATGTATAACCTCACATTTTAATGAAAGACGAGGGACGGACCTTCATTTGAAGGTCCGTCCCTCGTCTTGTCATGCAAGCTGGTTGTAGAATTTGGAGAGGTCGATTCTGTCTCCGATGGTGGTGGGTTGGGCTTTATCGAGGTATTTTTTGTCTTTTTCGACCAGGTTATAGATGTGCTGGGTGGTGAGGGCATCATCCAACGCTTTATGGTGCTTTCCGACGCCTTCCCTTCCATATTCCTGGACGGCCTTCCATAGTCCCGTCTGGTTCTGATCACCGAAGAAGCGCTTATATTCCATGGATAGATCGACGAATTGAGCTTGGAAAGGAAATGGAACGCCTGTCTGAGCGCAGTTATCGCGCAGTACCTTCATATCCATGTTTCCCCACGTCACTACTTTCGCGACTCCCTTGTCATTTAACCCTTTAAAATAATCAATCAGACATTGGAACGATATCCCTGAATCCACTTCCTTCTGGCTGATGGATAAAAATCGTTTGCAGCGGTTGGTCAGTTTGGGAAATGCAGTCGGTTTCACATAAGAGGAAAACGTATCTGACACTTTTCCATACTCCACCACCACTACCCCTGCTTCGATGATTTCAGGGAAGAAACCTTTGGGGACCCTATGTCGTTCCGGCATAGAAAACTCAAAATCTATAAACACAAGCTGTTCCGCTTTCGCCACTTAAACTCCCTCCTCAAAATGTAGATAAGACCCCAATTTATCTATAATAAAGAATGTTTTCAGGATAATCGTATTTCTTTGCTCCATCCGAACGGAGAATTGTACGACAAGCTCTTCATTTCTCCATACTTCTTATTCTTACATTATATCATGCTAAGCCCGGAAATTATGACTAATTCCCGGTTTTCCATGCGAATAAATGTTATTCAGTGGACGATGATGCAAATCTTTAATAAAATGAATATTTAGGTATACGAAATAAAAAATCATATAGAAGGTGTTAATCATTTCACAAAAAAGAAAGAATCTAACCATCATGCTCATGGCCAATTTTCTGGTGGCGGCCAGCGCAACAATGGTGCTGCCCTTTTTATCCCTTTACATTGAAACCTTTGGCACTTACAGTCACGAATATGTACAGCGCTGGTCAGGTTTTGTCTTTGGAGTTACATTTTTAACGGCGTTCTTCATATCTCCCTTATGGGGTCGGATCGGGGATCGCTTTGGATATAAACCGATCCTCCTCATCACTGGATACGGGATTGCAACGTCCATTTTCTTAATGGGCTTTATGCATTCCGTCGGGGGACTGTTCATCCTGCGGGGGATCATGGGTGCGGTGACAGGGTTCATCCCTACATCGATGGCCCTCATTTCCTCCCAGACCCCTAAGGAAGAAGCGGGAAGGACGCTTGGCACCCTTCAGATGGGAACCGTATCAGGCGGTTTATTCGGCCCGGTGATTGGAGGACTGTTAGCAGACAATGTGGGGTTTTCCTACACTTTCATCTTCACTTCCATCGCCATTGCCACTGCTGCGACCGTCGTACTTTTCGGTATCGATGAACAGAGAAGCAGGGCACAACGGGACCAGCGAAACAAATACTCGAGTAAAGAAGTCCTGCAGCATATTTTCAGTCATAAGTTACTCGTGACGGTCCTTATCCTTTCCTGCTTGATTCAAGTGGCGAACTTCAGCATACAGCCGCTTCTCGCCTTGTATGTGGATGAACTCACGTCTTCTAGTAATCTGGCATTTTTAGCGGGAATCGCCTTTTCTGCTACAGGATTCGGAAATTTAATTGCAACTAGACGATGGGGAAAGCTTGGAGACGATATCGGGTACGAAAAAGTTTTATCCATCCTTCTCGTTCTCGCATCTATCTTCATCGTTCCACAGGCCCTGGCTGTCGAGCTATGGCAGCTTGTCCTTTTCCGTTTTCTGTTCGGAATTGCAATCGGCGGCATGATTCCCTGCGTCACGGCATACATCCGTCAGGAAGCGCCTTTAAGTATGCAGGGGGAAGTCCTTGGGTATAATCAGAGCTTCCGGTTTCTTGGAAATGTAATCGGGCCTGTCTTTGGTGGCGTCGTGTCCGGATATATTGGCATTTCTTCCGTTTTTTATGTAACAGGTGCTTTATTCTTGGGTGCATTTGGATTATTATGGTGGAGTATACATCATTCTGAAACCCCAAGTCATGTGAAAGATTACTAGAAAAGTAGAGTGAGATATGAGAGTTTTTGCAGGTTATATAACGGTGATTAGTATTATGCTCATCTTTTTCACCACGTTATTTTTTGCGACGGGTGAATGGAACAAGGTACAAAGCTTTCAACAGGAATTGGAGCATGCCGTGAGTACCGATTCCATCGACCTGAATCGTACAAGCTTACTCCTTGACGGGGACGGTAAGGTCTTTTCTGAAGTGAACCGGCCTTACCGTCTATATGTCCCGGACGAGAAGATCCCCCCATTCCTAAAGGATATTCTGGTCGCATCTGAAGATCAGCATTTTTACGAACACGTCGGTTTCGATGCTGGCGCAATCCTCCGGGCTGTCGTGAAAAATCTGGTGTTCACCCATATCCAGCAGGGTGGCAGCACCATTACCCAGCAGCTCGCCCGAAACCTTTATCTGGGACAGGAAAAAACCTATAATCGTAAATTGACAGAGCTGTTTTATGCCCATGAAATTGAACAATCCTTATCAAAGGATGAAATACTGGAATTATATATGAACGTGATTTACTTCAGTAATGGAGTATACGGGATTGAAACAGCCTCCCAATACTATTTTCAAAAAAGTGTCACCGATCTTAACCAGGCGGAGATGGCGTTCATCGCTTCGATCCCGAATAATCCGGGGAAATATGATCCCGTTGACCATTTCGATCAAACGAAGGTTCGTCAGGAGCGACTGCTTGATATTCTTGTGAGCACATCAAAATTATCGAAGGATGAAGCGGAGAATTTAAAGAAAATGCCGATCACCCTGAATGTTCGCAAGAAGACCGACCTCTATCCCGACTATGCCTTTTATGTGGAAAACGAGCTGAAGGAACTGATCGCCCTAAATGAAGGATATAAGCTGGAACTGGAAAACGCCGCTTCTGAAGAGGAAAGGAATCGGATAGCCGGGAAGCTCGAGGAACGATTTCAAGACGTGATTTCGTCAGGTGTCAGGATTCAAACGGCGTTGCAGCCCGCTCTTCAGCAAAAAAGTGTCCGGGCTTTGAATGGACAGCTGAATGAAGACTTACAGGGAGCCACCGTCACCATCGACAACAAGTCAAGAATGATTGTCGCCCTATCCGGGGGCAGGGACTACCAGAAATATAATTTCAATCATGCGTTTCAAGCCTTCAGGCAGCCCGGTTCGGTTATTAAACCGCTTCTCGTATACGGTCCTTATATAGAGACATTCAAGGCTGGGATTAATGACAAAGTCAATGCCAATCAATACTGTGTCGGCGAGTATTGTCCGATCAACTATGGAGGAATCCAGCCGGGTACGGTGACATTACAACAATCCCTGGCACAATCCTATAACGGCTCGGCACTTCGTCTCATGGAAAAAGTCGGCATAGAAAAAGCCTTCCAAGCCATCTCGCCTTTTTCCTTTGAAAGGGTGATCAAAGAAGATAAAACCTTCGCCTCTTCCATTGGCGGCTTCACATATGGCATGAGTCCCCTGGAACTGACGGACGCCTATACCTCTTTTATTGACGGCCGTTATCAGGAGAGTCATGCCATCATTTCCGTCAGTGACAGTCACGGAAAGATTCTTTATCAATGGAAAAAGAATCCGAAGAAAGTCTGGTCAGCAGATACCACTGCTAAAATGAGAAAAATGCTCAATGAAGGGGCGACATCAGGAACCGGAAGAGCCGCGTATGTATCTAAGCCATATGTAGGAATCAAAACCGGCACGACCAATAACTATCATGATTACTGGGTGATGGGTTTGACCGACACCCTTACGACAGGCGTTTGGGTCGGCCATGATATCCCCCGTGATATGAGTGAGATTGAACGAAAGCGTCCAAGCCATAAAGTCTGGCAGGAAATCATGGAATGACCTCCCATCAAAAAAGCGTCTGCAGCATGTGCTGCAGACGCTTTTTCTATTATAATTTCACCTTCGACATAATCGGCAGACTTGCCATCACTCCGTTATAAAGCTTCAAAAAAACAAAGAAAATCGTCAAAAATAACGAAGACCACGAGAATACCTGCAGACTCACCACTCCAAAGATCCCCCATTTTGAGAGGGACGGACTTATTTTATACACAAAATAGATAAAATAAGTGAGCGAGCTAAGTGCAAAGATGATGAAAAGCCCTATAAAAGACTTAAGACTCACCACAGAAACCAAGCCCCCGATGAAGTAAATCATCGAGCCTGTACGGACAAGATTATACAACTGCCCATCCGAATCGGTGGCAAAAAACAGCATGGAAACCCCATTGATGGTCTCAGCAATCAGTTTTAAAGCCGCGAACACCATGAAGAAGGCCACCATTAACAGAATCAAAATGGCAAGCTTAAGCTGTATATCGGATAAAAACTCCCTCATGCCCGGGTAGACACCGATTTTTTTAAATACGTCCACGAAGACTCCCACTCCGTAAACGGAGAACGTCAGACTAAACAATAGTATCGAAAAAAGGGGTAAATAACTTGTTAAGTATGTATTTTTCACTCAAAACTCTCCCATAACGATTCTTCATCCACTCTCATCATAATCGTTTATGGATATCTTGAAAAGGGTATAGAAACAGAAGGGACAATGACAATATACCTATCTATCCTTGTAACCCCACCAACAAAAAAACGCCCCTTCTGTTATGGAAGAAAGGGCCGTTTCATTGAAGGGAATGAGAATGGGGTACCACTCTGATATATTCCCTGGATTTAAATGGTTGTCTCCCGCGTGCGGGTTCTTTCGTCAATTCCTCTTCCACTTCTTCCGTTTCACCATATTGAACCGGTTTGATATTCATACTCGTCGGGTCTTCTGTTTCAATATATCCCCGATTAAATCGATCCTCGGTTTCCACCATCCACGCAAAGCCAAAAAAAGCAAAAAATATGGTCGTAACCGCTACAGTTTTCTTTTTCATAACTTCACCACCTTATGGATAGGATTCTCCAATTTGACCGAAACTATTCTGGAAGTGTCGGGATTTGAGGAGAAAATCCAACAATTTTTTCTACGTGCATTTCCACGTATCTTCATATTTAATACTTCTTGAAAGTTGTGATATGAATGGGATGCTGAGTAATGCAAGCATTTATTTTTTACGTTATAATGCTTTTTAGGGTTCAGCTTCGGTCGAGTAAGGAAGAATGTTGCCGAATGATGTATAGGGTTGACATGAGACCATGTTGAGAATAAACAATTATGTTAAGAGGGGGGTTTTAAATGACTTTATTACATTGGGCTATTGTATCGCCCTTTTTATTTGCGATACTTATTCCATTTCTATATAAAGCATTTCGGAATGTACATACCGGCTGGTTCGTACTATTATTGCCGGCAGCTTTATTTACGTACTTTTTTCAATTCATCTCCATTACGAAAGATGGGGATACCGTCAAGGAAACCTTGGAGTGGATGCCTTCCTTCGGGATCAACTTCACCGCTTACGTAGATGGCCTCGGCTTGCTGTTTGCCATGCTCATCACGGGGATCGGTTCACTGGTTGTCCTTTACTCCATTTATTACTTAGATAAGAAGAAGGAGCAATTACATAATTTTTATGTGTACTTAATGATGTTCATGGGAGCGATGTTGGGCGTTGTCCTTTCCGACAACCTGATCGTCCTTTATATGTTCTGGGAATTCACTTCCATTTCATCATTCTTATTGATCGGGTACTGGTATCATCGGGAGCGTTCCAGGTATGGAGCACTAAAATCCATGCTCATCACAGTATTTGGGGGACTCAGCATGCTTGGAGGATTCCTGCTCCTATATCTCATGGGCGGGACTTTCAGCATCAGGGAATTGGTCGGACAAGCTGATCAGCTTATGACGCAGGCGCTTTTCCTTCCTGCCCTGCTTCTGGTACTATTGGGAGCTTTCACGAAATCCGCTCAGTTCCCATTCCACATCTGGCTGCCGGATGCCATGGAAGCACCTACACCTGTGAGTGCATATCTGCACTCTGCCACGATGGTTAAAGCAGGTATTTATCTTGTCGCCCGCTTGAGCCCGGTATTCGCGGAATCAAGCGTTTGGCTGTGGCTCGTCGGCGGCGTCGGGATTTTCACTTTATTCTGGGGTTCTTTCAACGCCGTGAAACAAACGGACCTGAAAGGAATCCTCGCCTTTTCCACCGTCAGTCAACTGGGCCTCATCATGTCTCTGTTGGGAGTGGGAGCTGCGGCTCTTCATTACACAGAGCTTGATGATAACATTTATATGGTGGCAACACTTGCCGCCGTATTCCATTTGATCAACCACGCGACCTTCAAAGGAAGTTTATTCATGGTCGTCGGGATCATTGATCATGAAACGGGTACCCGGGATATCCGAAAACTTGGCGGGCTGATGAACTTCATGCCCATCACGTTCACCATCGCCATCATCGGAGCATTCTCCATGGCCGGGCTCCCTCCGTTCAACGGATTCCTTTCCAAGGAGATGTTCTTTACTGGAATGGTCAGGGTCCTTGAAATGGATATTTTCAACCTGGATACATTCGGCATGATCTTCCCGCTCCTTGCGTGGGTAGGAAGTGTGTTCACGTTTATTTACAGCATGATCCTGGTCTTCAAAACCTTTACCGGGAAGCACCAGCCGGAGAAGCTCGAAAAGAAACCTCATGAAGCCCCTCTTGGAATGTTGATCTCACCGATCATCCTGGCTTCCCTCGTGGTCATCTTCGGTTTCTTCCCGAATATCCTGTCAGAGCGGATCATCGCGCCGGCAGTGGAGGCAATCACGCCAAGCCTGATCCAGGAGGGACATGAGGTAGAAACGCATATTTCATTCTGGCATGGGTTTACACCTGAGCTGTTCATGACATTCGGGGTCATCCTATTCGGAATCCTGTTGTATCTCCTCTTACCTTCATGGAAAAAGGTGTACACATGGATCCCTGAGCGCTTCACATTGAATTCTTTCTATGATGGAGGTCTCATCAAGAGTGAGCGTGGCGCACATAACTTTACAAGCGGCTATATGACAGGCTTCATCCGAACGTATCTGGTATACATCTTCTCCTTCTTGATTGCCATATCATTGTTTGCGATGTGGTTCAATGGGGCGTTCGCCATCAATTTGGAAGAAGTTGCTCCAGTCGGGGTCTATGAGATTGCCATCGCGCTTCTCCTTGTCATCAGTTCTGTCACCATCCTGTTCGCGAAATCACGACTGACGTCCATCATTTCGCTTGGAGCTGCAGGATATACCGTTTCACTATTCTTTGTGTTATTCCGCGCCCCGGACCTGGCCCTGACACAGCTTGTCATTGAAACCGTGTCGGTGGCCCTTTTCTTACTTTGCTTCTATCACCTGCCTAAATTAAGCAGGCATGAAGAACGCATGCGGTTTAAACTTGGGAATGCACTTATATCGATCGGGGTCGGAGTGGTGGTCGCATTATTTGCCATCTCTTCCTACAGCTCGAAAATGTTTGAGTCCATTTCGAAGTATTATATTGAGAATACCCATGATAAAGCCGGCGGGGAGAACATGGTCAACGTTATCCTTGTAGACTTCCGTGGGTTTGATACGATGTTTGAAATCTGCGTCTTGGCCATTGCGGCACTTGGCATATTCTCCATGATCAAATTGCGCCTTACAAGGAGGGATGAAGGATGAAAACAAAAGTAAAAACGAATGATGTCATCCTGCAGACCGTCACCAATGTGGTCGCATTCATCATCATCCTGTTCTCGTTGCGCCTTTTCTTCTCGGGTCACTACACACCGGGGGGAGGATTCATCGGGGGCTTGATGACGTCGGGGGCCATTGTGTTACTGTTACTCGCTTATGACATCAAGACCGTCGCCACCATTTTACCGGTGGATTACAAGATCATCACGGCAATCGGACTGTTCTTTTCAGTGGCCACGGGTGCGGGGGCTTTATTATTCGATGTTCCGTTCCTCACCCACGCGTACGATTATTTTCACCTTCCCCTGTTAGGGAAGACATCTCTGCACACAGCCGTTCTCTTTGACACAGGCGTGTATCTGGTGGTCATCGGGGTCACCATGACCATCATTCAAACGATTGGGGTGAGCGAATAATGGAGATCATCATGGCCGTCGTCGTCGGAATACTATTTACAAGCGCCGTGTACTTAATGTTATCCAAGAGCTTGCTCCGCATCATCATCGGGACAGCCCTACTGAGCCACGGTGCCCATTTATTGATCCTTTCCGTGAGTGGACTTAAAGGAGGAGCTGCCCCTCTCTTAGGGGAACACGCTGAATCGTATGTCGATCCCCTGCCACAGGCATTGATCCTGACGGCAATCGTGATCAGCTTTGGAGTGACAGCTTTCTTCCTCGTTCTCGCTTATCGGGCATATCAGGAGCTTGGCACGGATAATATGGATCAGATGAGAGGTAACGAAGGAAATGACTAACTTATTAATACTACCGATTCTAATCCCGTTATTCACGGCGATTATCTTAATGTTTATCAGCAAATATGTGAAACTGCAACGAGGGATTTCAGCTCTTTCAACACTGGCGACTGTAGCAGCATCCCTCGTTCTCATCAATACGGTTCACCATGACGGAATCCAGACGGTGAACCTCGGAAGCTGGGAGGCTCCTTTTGGGATCACCCTCGTTTCCGACATGCTTTCTGCCTTACTTGTGACTACGACAAGTATCATTGCCCTTATCGTCCTTCTCTACTCGTTTAAGTCGATCGGGGTGGACAGGGAGCGATTCTACTATTATCCTGTCGTTCAGTTTCTATTGGTTGGAGTGAACGGGGCTTTCACGACAGGTGATATCTTCAACCTATTCGTCTTTTTCGAAGTCATGCTCATGAGTTCTTATGTTCTGCTGGTCCTCGGTGGAACCAAGGCGCAGCTGCGTGAAGGAATTAAATACATTCTGGTGAATGTCATCTCCTCCGCACTATTCGTCATTACTGTTGCATACTTGTATTCAGTGGTCGGAACGTTGAATATGGCGGATATATCGAGAAAGATAGCGGAAGTGAATCAGCCGGGGATCCTAACGGCCATCGCCATCTTGTTCCTATTGGTCTTTGGTCTTAAAGGTGCCATCTTCCCCCTTTACTTCTGGATGCCGGGCTCTTACTATGCACCACCGACCCCGGTGCTCGCTCTGTTCGGAGCCCTGCTGACGAAGGTCGGAGTTTATTCGATTATCCGGACATACACGTTATTTTTCTATCACGATACGGGATTTACTCATGAAATCCTGGGCATATTGGCCATCCTAACCATGGTGCTCGGCTGTATCGGCGCCATTGCCTTTTGGGATGTTAAAAAGATCATCATCTATAACATCGTCATTGCTGTCGGTGTGATTCTTTTTGGGGTATCGACGATGAACCCTGAAGCACTGGAGGGTGCCATTTATTACCTGGTTCATGACATGATCATCAAAGCCGCTTTATTTCTTCTGGTCGGTGTCATGATTGCCATTACCGGCACGGCGAATCTGAAGAAAATGGGCGGATTGATCAAGCACTATCCCTGGCTTGGGTGGACGTTCCTCGTCGCCGCATTCTCACTTGCCGGCATCCCGCCTTTAAGCGGTTTTATCGGGAAATTTTTAATCGTACGGGGAAGCTTTGCGGCAGAAGCCTATGTAGGGGCAGGAGTCGTTCTCGCATCCAGTCTGTTGGTGCTCTACTCAGTCATCAAGATCTTCGTGAATGGCATATGGGGAACCCCGAAGGAATATAGCGGAGTGTCAAAGGGAGACGCCCGTTACTTATGGATGACGTCTGCTGTACTCGTCGTGCTGGCTGTTTGTTACGGCCTTGGTGCAGAAGCGATGCGCCCACTCTTTTCACAAGCAACCGAAGTACTGGTGAATCCGAATCTCTATATAGACGCAGTGTTAAAGGAGTAATGTAGAATGGCTTTTCAAATATTATTAAACTTTTTCCTGGCCTTTGTCTGGATGTTTCTTTCGGTATCCTTTACTTCTCAGTCATTCTTTATTGGCTTTTTACTAGGATTGCTTGTCATCTTTGCATTCAGAAGATTTTTCAACTCACGGTTTTATTTATTACGGGTGGCTGCCGTGATCAGTTTATTCTTCCTCTTCTTGAAGGAACTGATCATGGCAAACATCTCGGTTTTAAAAACGGTTTTGAAACCGAAGTTGGACTTCCAGCCGGGCATCTTCGCTTTACCGACAGAATTAAAGACCGATTGGGAGATTACGCTCTTGGCGAATCTAATCACATTGACACCCGGGACGCTGGTCATGGATGTGTCGTACGACAACAAGATTCTTTATGTTCATGCCATCGATATGCCCGATGTGGATGAAGCCATCAATGAAATAAAGGATTCTTTTGAAAAAGCCATCATGGAGGTGAGCCGCTAATGTTACATCTGATCTTTCAAATCACGTTATTATGCGTCTCCATATCCATGCTCGGCCTCGTTTACCGAGTGGTGAAAGGTCCCACGATCCCTGACCGGGTAGTGGCACTCGATGCGATCGGGATCAACCTGATCGCCATCATTGCACTCGTTTCGATGATGCTCGATACGTACGCTTTTCTAGAAGTGATCCTGCTTCTCGGAATCCTTGCCTTCATCGGAACCGTCGCCTTTTCAAAGTTTCTCGAGAAAGGGGAGATCATCGAACGTGAGCGAGATCATTAGATTTTTCATCGGATTCTTTTTAGTCATTGGAGGATTTCTCAGCCTGGTCACGGCTTTCGGCGTATTGAGACTTCCTGATGTATATACGAGAAATCATGCTGCTTCTAAAAGTGCGACGCTCGGGGTCATGTCGATCCTGCTCGCCACATTTCTTTACTTTTATCTGGAGCATGGTCATTTCAATTCAAGACTGATCCTGGCCATCATCTTCATCTTTGTCACAGCGCCTGTTGCCGGCCACCTCATCTCACGTGCCGCCTATAATACCGGCGTCAAACTTTGGGACAAAAGTGTAAGGGATGACCTAAAGGATAAAGAACAATATGAGCGTCAGAACAGTCAATGAGAAACAAAAAAGGCTTGACCCTATTCTTTTAAGGGTCAAGCCTTTTTCTATATCCTAGCGCTGATACAAGTGGTCTTCAACGCTTCCATCCTGTTTATGCACAACCAGGGTACCGGAATGATCCGTCACATAATCTTTCGCTTTCGATAGGAGTTTATCCTTTGTGCTCTCAACCAGGATGGCCCTCTTCCCATTGGCCTTCTTCAACTGCCAGCCGTCGTCATGGGACGTGATATGATATTCGGTCTTATCCGATATGTCCCCCTCTTCAGACTGATGGGCACGGTCAGTGGCGATGGCAATCGCCCTTCCCTCCTCATACCCCTCATCCAACAGGGCATTGGCAATCTCAATGGCTTTGTTCCGTACGTCTCTTGGCAGGTTCTTCAGTGAATCAGGATAATCATTTTTTGTCCAACTCATTTGTATTGGCCTCCTAATGTATTGGTTAATAGTTGATTTCCCATTTTTTCACTGAATAAACATTTCGGTATGTACGGTCAGCGTTTCGGTACCACTGCCATCGTGCAGCGCGATACACAGATCAATTGATCGTCCTCATCTGTAAGCTTGATGTCCCATACCATGGTGGTTCTGCCTTGATGCATGACCGTTCCCGTCGCAGTGACGATCCCTTCACGCTTCGCTTTAATATGATTCGCATTGATTTCAAGGCCGAAGCATATTTCTTTATCCAAATCGATCAATTGTACCGCCCCTACACTCGCTACCGTTTCTGCAAGTGCCACCGAAGCGCCGCCATGAAGGAAGCCGAACGGCTGTCTCGTCTGTTCATTCACCGGCATCGTCGCAATGACCTTCCCCTTTCCCAATTCTACAAATTCAATCCCTAACGCACTGATCAATGTATTCTCCGTATTCACGTGAATTCCCCCATATAATAGTCTCTCTACTACCTTTTCGAGAAAGTGTGTGAAAATCCTCTATTTTCCCTGCCCTATCCGTCCTGCCTTCAATACATGAATAATCCGCTGAACAAATTCATACATATCCTTAGAGCATTTTTAACGAAAGGGGTTTTCTATTATGTATCGGTACCACCCTTTTTACCCGCCTGTTCAACGCCCCTACTCACCGATCCACTCGAGGGCACAACCCTTTCCCTCCCATCATCGTAACTACCCTCCTGTCGAAACCAAAACATTCATGTCTTCGGCAGGTAAAACGTTGAACTTACTGGGAGATGCCCAAAAGGTGCTTCAGAAAATCAACACATCCAAAGACTTCTCCTCGAAATTCATGAACGCAGCACAGCAATCGAACTTACCTGAAGTACATAAGCTGCTTCAAACCATCGGTACAAGGGTACAGCCGATTGTATCATTTAATCCGGATGGAGTCCGACTCGTCTTTGACGAAAAGCTTGGACAGGTGGATTGCTGCCATTTAATCGTGATTATTCGTTGGATGTGATGGGGAATGATTGCTGGTGCATCAAAAAAAGAAGCGAGGGAGCCCCCGCTTCTTTTCTTTATAGAATGATCGCTGCGATCCAACCGAACAGGATCAATGGAATATTATAGTGTAAAAAGGTAGGGACACATGTATCCCAAATATGGTTATGCTGTCCATCGGCATTCAGTCCTGCGGTCGGTCCAAGCGTACTGTCTGATGCCGGCGATCCGGCGTCACCAAGGGCACCTGCTGTACCGACAATTGCAATCGTTGCGAGAGGGCTGAATCCGAGCTCCATGGCAAGTGGGACGAAGATGGCCGTAATGATAGGAATGGTGGCAAATGAAGAACCGATCCCCATTGTCACCAGTAGCCCGACGACAAGCATGATGAGGGCAGCCAGAGCCTGGTTGCCGCCAATGGCATCGGCTGTCGCCTTAACCAATGTTTCTACATCTCCTGTTTCCGTTACCACTGCTGCAAATCCGGATGCCGTGATCATGACAAAGCCGATAAAGGCCATCATTTTCATTCCATCATTCAGCAATCCGTCTGCTTCTTTCCATTTAACCGAGCCTGAAAGATACAGGACGGCAATACCTGCCAGTGCCCCAAAGATCATGGATTCCAACTGAAGCTGAACGTATAAGGCCACTACGATGGAAATGAGAGCGAAAACCATCGCTCTTTTATTGTAAACAACCTTTTCATCGGCAACGACTTCTTCCGCTTCATTGTAATCCCTCGGTTTGCGATAACTCACAAACACAGCAATCAGTAACCCGATCACCATTCCTCCTACAGGGAGAAGCATGGCTTTCGGAATATCGCCCATGTTGATTTCCATTCCACTTGATGCCATGTTCTGAGCGATGATTTCATGGAATTGCAATCCGAAACCTACCGGTAATAGAATATACGGAGCCGTCAATCCAAACGTGATCACCGAGGCGATCAATCGTCTATCGATCCGCAACTCCGTCATCACCTTCAATAATGGCGGGATGAGAATCGGGATAAACGCGATGTGAATCGGAATCACATTTTGAGAAAAACAAGCCATGATTAAAATAGAAATAACAATAAGTGCTTTCGAAAGGGCTGTCTTTCTTGAATCCCCTTTTTTCCCAACGACCTTCAATACCCAGTCAACGAGCAGATTCGGAATTCCCGTATAGGAAATCGCCACTGCAAATCCACCCAGCAGGGCATAACTTAACGCGATGCTCGCCCCACCGCTAATTCCCTCTGTAAAGACGGATATCGTCTCGTCCAATCCCAGTCCGCCCGTCAGTCCCCCGACCAGCGCACCAGTAATCAGAGCGAATACAACATTCACCCGGGCAAGGCTCAATACGAGCATGACAAGAACCGCTATCACAACTGCGTTCATAACTGCTTCCTCCTTAAAATCTTGATGTATCGTTTTGTTGCTTTAGTTCGCTAAATTGGTAGAGTAATAAAATCACGATTTCAACTTTAACAAGATAAAGAGAGTTTGTCAATACTTTAGCAGGGTGAAAGATGGAGTGGGAATTTTTTCATAGGTTTGTAGGTGGTGGAGGCGCGTGGAGGAGGGTACGGCAAGGGTTGCGGCGGGGGTTCCATTATATGTTAATTGGCTGGATTTTTCATATTTTTGGCTGGTTTCGGTTCCAATTCGGCCGGATTTTTCGTCATATCGGCTGGATTTGGACCGAAAACGGCCGGATTTTTCATATTTTCGGCTGGATTCCTTCCCTCCGACGGCGAGATCCACTCGCCTTACGACCCCAATCCCCATCCAACAAGTGATGAGATACGTGTAGACAGGCCACGGTCCTGGTAATTGCGTCGATTTTCAATTTATTGCGTCATTTCAAGAGGAATTGCGTCATTTTTTCTTTATTTGCGTCATTTACCAATTATACCCAAACCTCATTTCTCACGCCGAATCACATCTCACCAAATCCTCCATAAAAAAAGAGCCTTCTTCCAGCGCCCACAATCTCCGGCACTGAAACAAGACTCTTCCGTCGTGCAAATGACTTTATTTCTCTAATGGCACAAAACGTTCGACCAGTAAGGCAAGGGTTCTTGCCATGACGCCGGTAGCACCTGATGGACCGAGATCATGGCTTCCTTTTGTTGTAGCCGTCCCGGCGATATCGAGGTGTACCCAAGGCAGGCCTTCAGCGAATTCACCGACGAACGCTCCACCCATGATGGCATGACCGGCGCGTCCAGGTGAGTTGTTCAAATCGGCAATATCACTTCCACGCACCCGCTTTTTATCATTTTCCGTATAAGGAAGGCGCCAGATAAATTCACCTGATTCCCCTGAAGCTTCCAGTACCTGCTCGAAGAATGCTTCATGATTTGTGAGGGCACCGGTTTTATCCTCACCGAGAGCCACGATGACTCCACCGGTCAAGGTTGCAACATCCACTAAATAGTTGGCTCCTTGATGCCTTGCATAGGTCATACCGTCAGCAAGCGCGAGACGCCCCTCTGCGTCCGTATTCAACACTTCGATAGTCTTACCGCTCATGGAGGTAATCACATCGTCAGGCTTGAATGCTGAGCCGCTCACCATATTGTCCGTGGACGGGATGACGGCAACGACATTTTGTTCCGGTTTGATTTCACCGATGATTTCCATGGCCCCCAGAACAGCAGCTGCCCCACCCATATCGGTTTTCATACCGACGATTCCATCTTTGGGCTTTAGGGAGTAGCCGCCTGTGTCAAACGTGATCCCTTTTCCGACTAAACCGATGACATCCTTCCAGTCCTCTTTGCCGTTGTACTTAAGGACGATCATCTTAGGAGGTTCAACGGATCCCTGGTTCACGGCAAGAAGTGCGCCCATTCCAAGGTGCTCCATTTCTTCCTTGTCGAGGATTTCCACCTCAAAGCTGTATCTTTCAGCTAATTCCAGAGCGTACTCTGCCAATTTTGTCGAAGTTAATAGATTACCAGGTGTATTCACCAGTGTACGGGCTGAGTTTACTCCATTCCCAAAGGCAGAACCAATGTGTAAAGCCGTCTCGACTTCTTTCGAATCTCCTTTTGTAAAAAATTCGATGGCTTCTACGTGTACTTCCGGTTCATTTGATTTCTTCTTATATCCGTGGAATTCATATGTAGACATCGTAAAGGCTTCCATGAAGGCATGGGCCACATCCGTTGCCATCATCTCCTCAGAAACAAATGTGTCGAGTGCGACTGAAAATGAGGACACTTTCATATTTTTTAAGGATTTGGACGCAGAGCCCAATGATTCTTTTAATAGATCAAATGTCAGCTCTTTTTGTTTTCCAAGTCCTATGAATACGATTCTTTTCGCTTCAAGTTTTCCAAACGTATGTATCTTGGATACTTTCTTGTGCTTGGAAGAAATGTCCCCATCCTTCACAAGCTGTGTAAGATAGCCTTCAAACTTATGATCGAGCTCTTTCAGCTCTCCTTCGAATGTTGGCTGATTGTAAATACCCACGATCAGGCATTCTCCATTTGCATTGGTTACTTCATTTTGATTGATTGAAAATTTCATGTTCACAGACACCTCCACTCTCTATTATAGCGAAGATGTCCAATTATTTCGACTTTCTAACAATCTGCTTTTCAAAGTTATACGAGGGGTGGATGGGGTATGGTATAATGAGAACATTATTTTTATTCAAACAATTGAAAGGGTGGCATTTCAGAGCATGGAAGTACTGTATAATTTTCCATTATGGGCGTCTTTATTTTCGATCTTTTTTGCTCAGTTTGTAAAGGTTCCCATACAGTTTATCGCGACGAGGGAATGGAATTGGTCGTTGATCACCTCAACAGGGGGGATGCCGAGTTCCCATTCAGCAGCCGTGACGGCATTATCTACAGGGGTCGCCCTTGAGGTGGGACTCTCTTCCCCTATCTTCGCTGTATCTGCCATGTTTGCCATCATTACGATGTTTGATGCAACGGGTGTCAGAAGGCAGGCAGGAGAGCAGGCGATCGTCCTCAATCGATTGATGGTCGATTTCCAGAGGTTCATGTCTGAAGCTAAAGGCTGGCAGAACAAACCTGAACAAGAGAAGCGCAAGGAGCTGAAGGAATTACTGGGTCATAAACCCATTGAAGTATTCTTCGGTGGACTTTCAGGAATCATCCTGACACTTCTGCTTCATTATTTATTCATCGTCTAGGAGTGTGATCATGAAAATCGTATCCATTTGCCCCAGTAATACAGAAATCATCGATTACCTTGGATTGACACCTCTTCTTGCAGGCGTTGATGATTACTCCGATTATCCGGTGGAGGTAAAGTCCCTTCCGCAGCTTGGACCGGATCTATCGATAAATATGGATAAGCTGGAGTCATTGAAGCCGGATCTCGTGTTTTCATCCTTAAGCGTCCCAGGTATGGAGAAAAATATCGAAGAACTTGAAAAGAGGAATATCCCACACATCACCTTGAACCCCCAAAGCTTCTCTGACATTGCGGATGATCTCCTGACGGTGGGGAAAGCATGTGACATCGAAGAGCATGCCATAAAACGCCGCCAGGAATTCATGGGTACGGTCGAACGCTTAAAGACGATCGGGGAAAAGGTTTCACATCCTCCGTCCCTTTATTGGGAATGGTGGCCGAAACCCGTCTTCACCCCGGGAAGGATCAATTGGCTGAGCGAGTTAAGCACAATGGTCGGTGCACGAAACCTTTTTGATGATGTGGACCTGGCAAGTGTTCAAACCGATTGGGAGGACGTATTGAAGCGCAATCCGGATTATATCTGCCTGGCATGGGTCGGCGTCAGGCAAAGCAGAGTCAAGCCTGAACTCGTAAAGAACCGCCCTGATTGGAATACACTCGACGCTGTACAGGAAGACCGAATTTTCGTCCTGGAAGAAGCACTCTATTGCAGGCCATCCCCCCTTCTGTTAAAAGGGGCCGTGAAACTTGCCCGGTTGCTTCATCCCGATTTATATCATGAAACGTAAAAGAACATGCCTGCTCACTTATAAGAGAGCAGGCATGTTCTTTTTTCTTATTCCTAAAGATTCCTCATTACATCAGTTCTTATGAACCGACGCCTCATAAATCGAATCAACAGCCTTCTTCAACGCAGCATCAAACTCTTCATCGGTTTGATCGGCTCTCAGGTCGGCAGCCAATGCCCGGGAAAAGCTTGCAATCACCCCGTCATTTTCCCTCAGCTTCTTATTCGCTTCATCGCGGGAGTAGCCTCCTGAAAGTGCGACCACCCGCACGACACGTGGATGCTCAACCAATTTCTTATACGCATTCGCTTTCGTCGGGATCGAGAGCTTCAGCATGACGTTTTCATCTTCAGATAGTTCATTCAAATGCTTCAGGATTTCATCGCATAGAATGTCTTCAGATTTTTGCTTTTGTTCACTATGGATATTGACTTCAGGTTCAATGATCGGAACCAAACCGGCAGCGATGATGCGTTTTCCAATGTCGAACTGCTGATCGACTACTTCTTTGATGCCGCCCGTGTTCGGTTCGTGGATGACTGAACGCATTTTCGTGCCGAAAATCTTCCGTTCAGTGGCACGGCGAAGGGTATCATCCAAGTCGGGGATCGGTTTCATGAGCTGGACACCATTTTCCTCTTCCGCCAGTCCTTTGTCCACTTTCAGGAAAGGGACGATGCCTTTGTCTGCAAGGTAGTCCGCTGTATATTTGCCTTCGATTTCCCGGTCCATCGTTTGTTCAAAAAGAATGACCCCGAGGATCCTCTCGTGACTGAAGGATGGGGAAGTGATGATCCTCGTCCGCATTTCATGGACCTTATCAAACATTTCGTCTTCATTGGAATAAGAATCTTCAAGCACTCCGTACCCTGCCAATGCCTTCGGTGTACTGCCGCCGCTTTGATCAAGGGCCGCGATGAATCCTTCTCCATTCTTCATTTTGTCGAATTGACTTTTGTTCATATCTTCCACTCCTTTTGGTTTCGAATCTCACTTTCTTTTTTCCCCTATTTACACTGTTGTTAAACTGATTGCACCTTTGTTCTCCTCTGGGTCAAAGGCCTTCACATAAATAAAGCACGCAGTTCGACTGCGTGCCCGTCTCTATTCTTTTTCAGGTGATAAAATCTGCTGCCTGAAAACCTGCATGGATTCGTTCTCATTAAGATCGGTCAAGTCCTGTTCAGATAACTCACCTGTACCCATCTGGACCACATAGACTTCCAGTGTTTGTTTGCCCCATTCATTATAAACGTCGTCCACCGTTTCATAATAGAGGTCCAATTTATTTCCTTTGATCGCACTCCCTGTATCAGCTACGACTCCATACCCATAGTGAGGGATAAACAGGATGGTTCCGATTGGATAGACGGAAATATCCGCTGCTATCGTAGAATACAGATCGCGCTTCACTTTCACTCCTGAATATGTAATGCCGTAGAGGGGATGACCCGGGTCCTTCCCCGTCGATTCAACGCCGGCCGTATAGCCCGTCGCTACAACCTTATGTTTCGTATATTGATTCCAATCGATGGATTCTTCCAATGTGGCAGGCTTGGCAGATGCACTGGCTGACACTTTCGTCTCATAGCCTGCAAACCTTTTAAAAAACTTGAAAGACAAATGCAGTGGATTTGTCTTATGCTCTTTGTCTTGGAGACTCATCTGATCACTGTCACCCTTGTCCATCATCCAGGTTTTAAAGGTTTGCGCCTCTACCCCCGACACCGATTGAAAGGTCGTACCGAGTGCAAGTATAAATAAACTGATCATAACGAATCTCTTCGTCCAAATTTTAAACAGATTCATGTATTCACTCCTCCCACCCTACATACTTCCCATTGGGGAGGAGATATATGCATAAATTGATAAAAAAATCGAATAGTTGTAATATTTGGAAATTATTTTAGTTTTCCTTTTATGGAAAAACTCCTTTAAAACCAGGCTATTCTATACTTCAACTAGTATGTTCTATTTCCTAAAATATTTTCTTAGAGAATTAATATTTATGAGCAAGTGCATGGATACAGAGACCGTTCCTTTCCGCTGCAGGCACTTGCTTTCCGGCCGGGAGGAAGTCGAGCACCTGGAGCGGAAATCAACCAGGCACTTGCTTTTGATAAGATATCAAACTATAGTCATTAAAAATAAAAAATCCGTTCAACCTTGGGACTTAGGTTCCCGGTTAAACGGATGTGGTTAGAACATTCGATATCCTTTTGCTCTTAGGATCCTCATTACGATGCCTGACAGGATGGCACCTGCGAGGCCGCTTCCGAGAATCACGAGATCGGCTACAGCCAAGTGGCTGAGTCTGGTCCCAAGTTCTGAAAAAGACTCACCTGCATTTCGGAAATAATCTATAAAACGAACTTCGTCCACGATAAAAATAACGACAATCGGATAAATGATAGCCATGATCCATGTCATGCGCAATAACATATTTAACAAAAATCCTATTCCGAAAAATAGAACAAAAAATAGAAGCATCGATATAATCATTACATGTATAGGCATTTTAGCAATTACACCTCCATAACACTAATGAATAGTGTACCCCGAGTGAAATGTAAGCGTCAATATTTTCAGGGTAAGATTTGTCACTTATTCACAAAATAAACTTATTTATCATCCAGACATAAAAAAAGCAGACCCAACACCGGTTTCCATACTCCACAAGGGAAGTATCCACCTTCGTTAGGTCTGCTTTCATCCTCTATCCTTCAGTGGTTATTTCTGTTTCCCGCTGCCTCCGCAGCACGGACACGTTTCAGAACCACCCAATACTAACTGAAAGTATCCTTTTCCTGAACAATAAAGACAGTATTTCGTTTTAGCATTCGCAGTAGCTCTCATTTTTCCCTCTCCCTTTTCTTTAATTTCTTAATTTTCTGATAATATATCATCTATTAGAAATAAAGAAAAGGGACATTATAGGGGATGTACCTTTAAGAAAGCGAATACATTTATGTTTTTCTTTCATTATCTCTTTTTTTCTTAAAATTTACAGAATTTTATAAAAATAAATGATATTCTGTGTAGGCGAACTGGTCACCCGGATTGATGCCTTCGATCATATTCAACTTCTGCATGGAGCCCATTCGTTTGATCATCTCATGCACCATCACGGATGTCTTCTCATCTGCCATTAGTTCCTGAGGCGATTTCCACTGGACATCCCACAACTCAGCTTCTTCTTTTTCAATAGAAGAAATTCCCTCATTCTCCAACAGAAAGATCATCATATTGTCGCTGATGTCGTTCTGGATGACCCCCGACCTTATACCAATGATCCCTTTGATGGTTGTATGTAACCCCGTTTCTTCCTTCACTTCTCTTTTGACCGCTTCATCGACGGTTTCCCCAGCGTTGACAAATCCCGCAGGCAGGGACCACATCCCTTTCAATCCGCTGTATTTCTTTTTGACCACGAGCCATTTACCATCCTCATCCATGACGAGACCTGCAACGGCCAGCCACACCTTACCCCTTTTCATTGTAAGCACCTCCGTCTACATTCCTTCATAATAAAAAGCAGAGTGGAATCCACTCTGCTTTCATTCAATCCTTTAAGGCTTAAAAGAACTTGAATTTACCTTTTTTGAACACTAGTGATGGTCCACCAACCATGTAAAGGGCACGGTTGTCGACAACCTTCTTCATGAAGGAAGCTTTAGTACCAGTGATTTTCTTGCCGTAGACGACACCGATTGCATCATCTTCACCAAGTGAACATACGGTACCTTTGATGTCCGGAGTGAATAATTCCAGATCTTCTTTACCGTGCAGTAAAGCAGCGATGTTACGGGCACATACTTCACCTTGCTGCATAGCGATCTGTGCAGTCGGTGGATATGGACGATCCGTTTCTTCATTAATCATCAGTGAACAGTCACCGATGATGAAGATATTGTCATGTCCAGGTGCGCGAAGATCACGGTTGATTTTCACGCGGGCACGCATGTTTTCGATTCCAGCTCTTTCGATGATGGAATTACCGCGAACACCTGCAGCCCAAACAATCGTACCAGCTTTGATTTCCTCGACTTCATCTTCACCTTTAGCGATAAGTACGCTGTCTGCCTTTGCTTCTTTCAGTGGAGTTCCGATATGGAATTCCACGCCTTTTTTCTCAAGCTTGGCACGTGCGTATTTCACAAGCTCCGGATCGAATCCAGGAAGGATCATCGGTGCAGCTTCCACACATACGATGCGCACTTTCTTACGGTCGATATCATATTCATGGCATAGCTCAGGAACACGGTTACCAAGTTCTCCAAGGAATTCGATACCAGTGAACCCTGCTCCACCAACAACGATGGTCAAGCGTTCATCGTTTAATTCCCCTTCGTTCTTATACGTAGCAAATTGCAATTCAATGTGCTCACGGATTTGACGGGCAGAGTTGATGTTTGAAATCATGAAGGCATGCTCGTGAAGACCTGGAATTCCGAATGTCTCGGATTCTGCACCAAGAGCAACTACCAGGTAATCGAATTCTACTTCACCTTCACCCGTGATGACTTTCTTCTCTTCCACTTTGATGTCTTCAACAGTCGCTTGCAGGAAGTTCACTTTGCTCGTGTTGACAACATCTTTCACGTCGTAGCGCACACGGTCGTGATGAAGCGTACCTGCGGAAGCTTCGTGTAACCAAGTGGTTTCATAGTGATAATCGTTCTTATTAATTAAAATAATTTCTGCTTCATTTGTTCCGAGTTGCTTTTGAAGACGGGTTACCGTCATTAATCCACCATAACCTGCACCTAATACAACGATTCTTGGCTTTCTCAACTGAATCACATCCACCTTTTTTGATAAATTTGCTTTGGATACTCTTAGAGTCCTCCACATTATGCGTTTTTATCCCGTTCAATCTGATGCTATTATCTTTTTCCCTATATATAGGAAGCTAAAACAAATCAAACGCGATGTTTTTTCCTTATTAAAAAGGAAACAGAGTATAAAAAATATGAGAACAAAAGTATGTGACGTATTTCACGAACTACTCCATAGTTATGCGAAAATTGTCATAAATTCTTAACAATATGTCTACATTACATAATATTCTTTTTGCCTCGCATTTTCAAGATATATATAGGAAATTGAATTCTTAAGAATATTTAGAAAAGCGGAGGCGGCTTGCTCAGGCCCGACAAGCATAAGGCGAATCAACCGGAAAGGCGTTCTTTGCCTTTTTGGTTGATTCGCCTTATGACATCGAGGGACTAGCCGCCGGAGCTGGACATATCGAAAAGCGGAGGCGGCTCGCCCAGAGGCGACAAGCATAAGACGAACCTGCCGGAAAGGCGCCCTTTGCCTTTTTGGCAGGTTTGACTTATGACCTCGAGCCTCTAGCCGCCGGAGCTGGACAATTCGAAAAGCTCTCACTTAAATGTCACTCGCATCCCCCATAAAAAGTCTGATTATTCCCACTAATAAAGCCGATTATTGTGAAGAATCGAAACCAATATGATAGAATAAATGAATATGAAATACATCTAAATGGTTGGAGGGATCAAGTTGAAGGAAGATCAAAAAGTGTATGATATTACGATCATAGGCGGCGGTCCAACAGGGCTGTTTACAGCGTTCTATGGCGGCATGAGAAAAGCATCAGTCAAGATCATCGAAAGTTTACCACAACTCGGGGGGCAGCTTGCTACTCTTTATCCTGAGAAATACATATATGACGTTGCCGGTTTTCCTAAAGTGAAGGCCCAGGATCTCGTCAATAATTTAAAAGAGCAAATGGCGAAATTCGAAACGACCATCTGTCTGGAGCAGGCCGTGGAAGGTGTAGAAAAACAGGCTGACGGTATGTTCAAGCTCACCACCGATAAAGAAGTCCATTTTTCCAGAACGATCATCATCACGGCAGGAAACGGCGCCTTCCAGCCACGCCGCCTGGAACTCGAACACGCGTCTGAATTTGAAGGAAAAAACCTTCATTACTTTGTCGATAACCTCGAGCATTTCAGAGGTAAGAAAGTGGTCATTTGCGGCGGCGGAGACTCTGCTGTTGACTGGGCGCTTATGCTTGAGCCGGTCGCGGAAAAAGTTTATCTCGTTCATAGACGTGATAAATTCAGGGCTCATGAGCACAGCGTGGAGAATTTACACAACTCCACGGTTGAATTGAAAACACCATATGTCCCATCTGAGTTGGTCGTCGATGAAGAGAAGATCAATCAGCTCGTACTGGAGGAAACAAAAGGCGATGAAAAGGAAATTATCGACCTTGATGAATTAATTGTAAATTTCGGATTTGTCTCCTCCCTCGGTCCGATCAAAGATTGGGGTCTTGAAATCGAAAAGAATTCAATCGTGGTCAATTCCAGAATGGAAACGAATATCCCCGGCATTTATGCAGCAGGTGATATCAGTACCTATGATGGTAAAGTCAAACTTATTGCAAGTGGCTTTGGCGAGGCCCCGACAGCCGTCAACAATGCCAAAGCGTATATGGATCCAAAAGCAAGGGTGCAGCCGATGCACAGTACGTCCATGTTTACAGATTAATACCATTCATAAGGCCCGGGATATCCTGGGCTTTTTTCGTTTATAAAAAATCTGCGATTCATGATCACAACTTCCTTCCAACCATTGCCCTCTATCTATCCACGCCCACTCCCTTGTTTATTTTCATCATGAATGGGTAGACCAATAGTAGGACAAAAAATTTCAGATAAAGGATGATGTGTAAAATGAATGTGTTAGTTATCGGAGCAAACGGTCATACAGGCCGCCATATAGTGAAAGAGCTTTCAAATAGCAGTCAGCACTTCGTGAGAGCCATGATCCGTAAAACAGAACAGGCGAAGGAAATGGAAGACTTGGGAGCAAGACCGATCGTTGCCGACCTTGAACAGGATTTCTCGTATGCCCTTGAAAATGTGAATGCCGTCATTTTTGCAGCCGGCAGCGGTGGGTCGACAGGAGACGATAAGACGTTAGCCATCGACCAGGAGGGTGCTAAGAAAGCAGTGGATTATGCGAAGAAGATGGGAATCGAGCGTTTTGTGATGCTCAGCTCCATGGGGGCCGATAATCCTTCAAGCGGACCGGATGAATTGCAATTCTATTTAAAAGCCAAGGGTGCTGCCGATGCCCACTTGAAAGAGAGCGGCTTAAACTATACCATCGTACGCCCTGGATCCCTTTCATTCGATGATGCAACCGGAAAGATCGAAGCAGCTACAAGCATCACGGATAAAAGCCGTGATATTTCCCGTGCAGACGTTGCGAAAGTGCTTGTGGAGTCCTTAACCATTGAAGAAACCAACCACAAAGTATTCGAAATCTTAAGTGGTGACACACCAGTGGAAGAAGCACTGAAAAAGATTCATTAAGAGCGAAAAAGGGACGGACCTCAATTTGTGAGGTCCGTCCCTTTCATGTTTAGCAATTCTCCGGCGTTCCTTTATTCGTCGCCGTCACGAATGATGACCCGCACCCGCATGACGCGATGGCGTTCGGATTATCGATCGTAAAGCCTCCGCCCATCATGGACTGCTTGTAGTCTATTTTCGTACCGTTCAAGATGGCAGCATCATTTTTTGCTACGACAAGCTTGATCCCATACTGCTCTGTCGTAGTATCTCCATCCTGTAGCTCATGTTCAAATCCCATACCGTAAGAAAGGCCGCTGCAGCCTCCCCCTTTTACCGCTACTCGTAACATGGCATCTGTTTCGTCATGTTCCTTCATCATATCTTTAATCTGAAGGGCAGCAGCTTCTGTTAGAATGACAACTTCACTCATTCATTACACCCCCAACCTTTTCATTTCTTACTACTTAGTATACTCCTTTCTATTTTACTACTCAACCGATGGGGCTTTGGTGAATGATTGGAAGGATAATTATACGAATATTCTCATTAAACACAACTTTTTACTCACCCTAAATAAAAAACACTGGTTCCCTTCACCATCATCAAGGTATAATGAGGTAAATAGTCCCGATTATGAGGTGAGATTCATGACGGTTGTGACGCCATTTTATGATAAGAAGACCCAGTGTCTGTCGTGTAAACACTCATACAGCACGACAAGGATCAGGTCCCGGTTTGTGAAGCTCATCGGGTATGACAGTGACTTTTGCCCCCTGTATGAGTCTGATGAAGTGAACCCTTTGCTCTATAACGTATCCGTCTGTCCGCAGTGCGGTTTTTCTTATACGGATGATTTCAACGCATACATACCTCCTGTCCTGAAAGCAGAGCTCGAAATGAAAATCAGTCTGCACTGGCAGCCTCAGGATTATGGAAAAGTCAGGTCATATGAAGATGCGATCAATACGTATAAATTGGCTGCCTACTGCGCTTTGATCAAGAAGGAGAAAAAAGTGACTATAGCAGGGTTATACCTTCGCACAGCCTGGCTTTATCGAAAAATGGATGATAAAGAACAGGAAAGACGCTTCATTAATCTGGCTGCCCATGAATACATCGATGCTTATTTAATAGATGGTGCATCAGGTTCTTTGATGTCCGAAACGAAGCTTCTGTATATTATCGCTGAATTACTGAGGAGGCAGGGCAAGATCGAGGAAGCGGTAGCCTATCTTTCTAAAGTCATCGGCAAGCAGCACCTCTCCACCGAACCGAAAATCATCGAAATGGCCAGGGAGCGCTGGTATGAAATCCGGGAAATGTATAAAGAAATGAAGTCTATGTGAAAAACCAGTGATCCCCCACTGGTTTTCTTTTTATTCAACAAAAAAAATAAGCCGGTCAGGGCCGGCTTTTGTTTAGAACATCGGGTTGTCTTCAAGGAATTGATAGATCTCATCCACCAGTTCTTCAGGCGTGTCGCCTGTTACGACCTCTCCGTTGACGAGAGCATAAAAGGACTGGGCGCATTTTCCGCAGTATCCCAGGCATCCGTACTCAATGACATCAAGGTTCGGATCTCTTTCTAATATCTCAAGCGCCTTTTGCGCACCGCTAGCAAGATTGCTAATACAAAATTCAATAATAGGTTTCAATTCCATCACCTCACTACTCTTTGTTATGCTACCTTTTTTTATCATTATCGTCAATGATTTGTATTCCATGTAATGGTATAACAGATTGTGAACATTTTCGCTTATTTCTGTTGTGAAAACACCTTTATTTCGATATACTTTTAATGTTAATAGGTTTATTTATGTAGAATTTACTCGAATTATGCTTCACATTGAAAATGCTTACTTTGTCAGGACCCGCTCCAGCGTGACTGTCCTTTAATCCTGTCCCGTCCATAACGGGATATAAATCATATACAAACACACTATTTCAACAATAATGTAGAGTGCAAAAAGGGGAAATTTCCATGAAACAATTAGTTCAGCTTGGCGGAGGATATGGGAACATGCGCGTCCTTCTTCGCTTGTTACCCAACCAATTACCTGAAGATGTATCGATTACCCTGATTGACAGAAATCCTTATCACTGTCTGAAGACAGAATACTATGCGCTTGCTGCCGGTACGATTTCAGATCAGCATGTACGCGTATCATTCCCGGAACATGCACGGTTATCCTATGTATACGGAGATATCTCAGGCGTGGACATGGAGAACAAACTCGTTCGTATGAAAGATCAGGATCCCGTTCCTTATGACGACCTTGTCATCGGGCTTGGGTGTGAGGATAAATATCATAATGTACCGGGTGCAGATGAACATACTTTCTCGATCCAAACGATTGAAAGATCACGTAAGACGTATCAGACCCTGTGTAATCTTCCAGCGGGTTCAATCGTCGGAATCGTCGGCGCAGGCTTAAGCGGGATTGAACTTGCCAGTGAGCTTAGGGAAAGCCGTTCTGATTTGAAAATAAAATTATTTGACCGCGGACCACGCATTCTTAATGCCTTTCCTGAACGTCTAAGTTCTTACGTTCACGGCTGGTTTGACGAAAATGGCGTAGAAATCGTGAACAATTCCAATATTACAAGAGTGGAACCAAATACACTGCATAACCACGAAGAACAGATTTTCTGTGATGCCATCGTATGGACTGCCGGAATCCAGCCGAGCAAGGTCGTTCGCGATATGGATGTGGAAAAGGATGCAAGCGGTCGCGTCATCTTGACAAAATATCATAACCTGCCACAGGATGAGAACGTGTATGTGGTCGGTGACTGCGCAAGCCTTCCTCAAGCTCCAAGTGCACAACTTGCTGAAGGACAGGCAGAACAAATCGTAACCATTTTACTGAAGCGCTGGAATAACGAAGAGCTTCCGGCAGAACTGCCAAAGATCAAGCTTAAGGGGATCCTTGGTTCACTTGGAAAGAAACATGGTTTCGGACTGGTGAACGAGCGCTCCATCACAGGACGGGTCGCCCGTTTGTTGAAATCCGGTGTGTTGTGGATGTATAAATATCATAATGGTTGATGTAAAAAGAACCGCTCGTTGGGCGGTTCTTTTTTATGCGCATGATCCCCACAATAAAAAGGCTTCCTCTATAGAAAGCCTTTCTCCACCAAGATTGATCAAACCGCCTTATATCCATACTTCTCAAGTTCTGAGTATATCGTCTTCAAACGGGGATTGCCTTCACCAACCACATTCCCCTCCAACAGTACGACGGGATAGAACATATCCTCTTCAATTACCCTCATGGCAAATTGTCTGACAGATTCTTCTTCCGGCGGATTGTGGATATCCACATATTTAATGACAAATGGCTGATTTGGATATTTCCTGCTCACTGCAGCCTCAAGCCATTCGTACGTTTCTTTCGATGATGGTAAGTTCACGCAGCTTGGACAAAGTATTTCTGCCCCGTACACGTAAAGTTCAACCGGCTTACGTTCCATATGATCCTCCCCCTTGTTCCCCTCTTTTGTTTATTTTACAAAAAAAGCAGCAAGGTTGGAACCATTTTCTTTCTGGAAACGGAATGGGAAACATTTCTTGAAAAAGAAATGCCCAATCATTTGCAGGTTGATAGATTTTTTGCGAATATGTCATTATAATAGATAGTAAGGAAAGGAGTAGATAATTATGGCTGAAAACGAAATGATTGCACCCGTTCAGGAAGTATTAGATAAATTACGTCCGTTCCTACTTCGCGATGGTGGAGATTGTGAACTTGTAGATGTTGAAGATGGCATTGTGAAATTGCGCCTTCTTGGTGCTTGCGGAAGCTGCCCAAGTTCAACCATCACATTAAAAGCAGGAATCGAACGCGCATTGGTGGAAGAAGTTCCTGGTATCGTTGAAGTAGAGCAAGTATTCTAATCGAGCTATTGCCTCAAATCCTGAATCCTTTAGTGGATTCAGGATTTTTTTCTTTTACTTCACCGCTGTTTTCGGATTGTCCCCTTTAAGGACGGCATGTATGTTCTCTACACACAGGGTCATCATGTCATGGCGGGTGTCCTTGGAAGAGCTTCCGATATGAGGGATGGCGACGACTTGATCGAACTGAAGAAGAGGATGGTCCTCGTTAATCGGTTCGGTTTCGAATACATCCAGTCCGGCTCCTGCGATATCCCCCCTCTTTAACGCCTGCTCGAGGGCCGCTTCATTGACAATGGCTCCACGTGCTGCATTGATGAAGATCGCTGTTTCCTTCATCTTAGTGAATTGATCTTCCTGGAACATCCCCTTTGTTTCCGTGTTTAAAGGGGCCAGGACGACCACGAAATCCGATTGGGCAAGAAGAGCATCGAATGACACATACTGGACTCCAAGTGTCTCTTCAGCTTCGGGTTTACGCGAACGGTTATGGTACAGCACTTCCATATTGAATCCTTTCGCCCTTCTCGCAACCGCTTCACCGATGCTTCCCATTCCAACGATCCCCATCGTTTTATGATGAATATCCATTCCGGCAAGGAGAAGTGGTGACCAGCTTTTCCACTTTCCTTCTTTAATATACCTGTCGGCTTCTACGATTCGTCGTGCGGTTGCCATCAGGAGGGCGAACGTTAAATCCGCCGTTGTTTCCGTCAGTACATCGGGTGTATTGGTGATGGTGACACCCTTTTCTTTTGCCGCTTCCAGATCGATATTATCAAAGCCCACCGCAAGATTTGCCACAACTTTTAAAGAGGTGGCATTGTGTAAGAGTTCCCCGTCGACCTTGTCCGACAGCATGGTAAGTAAAGCAGACGCTTTCCCTGCTTTCTCCAGAAGGGTGTCCCTTGGTACCGGGGCATCCTCCCGTTCCCACATCTCCACTTCGAAATCACTATTCAATGGGGCCACCACGGCCTCAGGAAGCTTCCTCGTAATATAGACAAATGGCTTCATATACATCCCCTGCCTTCACTTTTCTTTTCTTCAGTTTAGCATAAAAGGGAAGGCACATCCCATCTTGGGGGATTGGATTACAGCCACGTTATGAGGGGAATTCCCCACTTTTTCACCGGCACTTCGGACATATGGTAAAAGTCTGCCAGAAACGCTTCGTATTGGTGTGAATTCTTTAAATAGCGTTCCAGTTTCTCCTCGACTGTCTTTTTCTTCTGTTCTGATTGTGAAATGTAGTACTCTTCGATGCATTCGAAATAATGCAGGGGAAACAATAGTCGGGAATACAACAACCTCCATGAAAAAGAAGAAAGGGGTGTAATCGACTCATACTCTTTCAGGAATTCCTTGAGCTCAGGATGAAACGTTTGGCTTCTCATGAAGTATCGTTCCCTCACCCACTCGGCTATGTCCCGGCTGCAGTGGTCAAATACCCATTGAAATGGGAAATGTATGCACATTTCTGTCCCCCATGTGGACTCGAGAAACCGTTCATGACAGATCGTTCCGGCGTCCTCCGCCTTCGGGTCTTCATCAAGCTCCGTGTCGACCAGGTATTGAATGGCATTTTCCGAAAGGGCACTATAATAAGGATAACTCTCGACAAACCGCCGTTCAAACTCGTCAGCGGGCTGGTCCTGAATGACCTGATAATAGGCTTTTTCCAGTTGGGCCATCCTCTTTTCCCACAGACTTTTCCACTGTCCCATACGATTTATTTTTTCCACTTTCTCTTCGAAGGTCCGTCCCCTGAAATGGAATTTGCTTAGTTTTCGGCCGAGCTTATGATAAGGCGGGGACTCTATGCCTTCATTTCGAAGGACGACATAGTCTTTATCCTTCTCCACCACGAGGAATTTCCCCTCATTGCTCTGGACAAAGGTCGACACATGCCGGTCCCCGGAGCTTTTCAGGTGTTCTGCTAATTTATATAGTTCCACCAGGGTTTCCTGTTCCATATTCGATACACCCACAATACTATATACTAATCCCCCGACCATATATCGATCCATCATTCCATCGAAGAATGCCCGCTCAGGATGCAACCCAAAATGGTTCATTAGAATCTCTTGAGACATACCGACCTCTCCTATCTTTAATGACCGTTCTTTTTCATCATTCATGTGCTAAATGTGCGATCCGGGATCATCATTTGGACGCAAATTGAATATCGAAATCCATGGATGGGCAAGAATGAGAACAGAAGCTATTATTATGTCTATTTTTCAATTGGGAATCATATGAGTAAAACAAGGCTTCGTCTAATCGAAATAGGGGTTTTATAATTCTCCAAGGAAAAGGTGAATAAGATGAAGGATAAAGAGTCAATGGATTTATTAGAGAAAACGGCACGTAAATGGCTGCATGAAAGAGGAGTGGAAATAGAAGACATCGCTCAATTAGTCATGTACCTTCAGCAGAAGTATCATCCCGACCTTGAACTGAAGGAATGTGTCTATAACGTAGAACGTGTATTGACGAAACGCGAAGTACAGAACGCCATACTTACAGGTATTCAACTTGATATATTAGCTGAGAAAAAGATGCTTGCGGAGCCATTGCAGGCGATTGTTGAAGTAGATGAAGGATTATATGGTGTGGATGAAATCCTGGCCTTTTCCATTGTGAATGTATACGGTTCGATCGGGTTCACGAACTACGGATATATTGATAAGCAGAAACCGGGGATCCTGGAGAGATTGAATGATAAATCATCAGGTATGTGCCATACCTTCCTGGATGATATTGTAGGCGCCATCGCAGCAGCAGCTTCTAGCCGTCTGGCACACCGGGCAAAGTGCGCAGAATGAGGGGTCATGAGTATCCAAATCAGACGACAGGGTCGTCTGATTTTTTAGTGTGAGAAGTTACAAAAAAAAACATATCATCTTTATCCCTAATAGATCCATTTAACTAACTTAATGATTGCACATTAATGGATAGTTTTATATAATTACAACTATAGTTGTAATTAACATCCATATAGTTGTACTCAGAACTTCGATACATATAAACACCAAATAAAGGCTATCACTTGTATGAGAGAAGACAGATTTTCACATATTACACTCGTGTGGAATAAATGAGGTGAAACGAATCCAGCTCCTGAGTGACAAAGCCCTTATCGATGCATATAAGAAAGCAAAACAGTTAAAACTCAGTCATGAATTCATCGTTCTGATCGAACAAGAAATGAAAAAGAGAAAATTAGTTCATTAAAGAATCGTGTGATTGTAGATCTCTTCGTGCTCTTCGCAGGTCGGCATAATGTCTTCCCATTGGACTTCCAGGGCACATACGATGGCAAATAGTTTATTCAGGGACGGGTTCGCCTCTCCCTTTTCAATCAACGAAATATAATTAACCGTTAGTCCACATATACGACTTAATTCTTGTATAGTGATTTCTTTTGCTCTTCTATGGTGCCTTATTTTCTTTCCGACAAGTCCTGTAACTGTAATACTCATTACCTCACTACCCTTTTAAAAATTCTTTAGAAATGACGTGGAATGTTTCGAAAATCAAGCTAAGAAACAATGACTTTCATTCTTAAAGTTGTATGCATTCGTAAAGAATAGTTAGAAATTGAAAAGGTATCAACGCTAATAGTCCCCTACTACCTTTGATGTTTACCCTAGTTGGATACCTTTACACTTAATTTCGAAAGATTTTTTAAAAAATTTCACTTATTTCATTCTTCGCCTTCATGATCCTTCTGGGTACTCAAATATGCGTCATGGAAAGTTAACGTTAGTTAGAGGAAAAACAAATCATTCATCAGGAGTATAATTTATGTACCTACTACTTATTCTTACAACAATATCTATAGAGGCATAGATATTGTTACCAAAAGGGCCCCTACAAAAGTCCCCCATTAGTATAAATAGTATTTTGTTTACTTCTTTTCACACTAGTTCTATTTTACTTATACAAACGTGTGTTGTCTATTATGAATATATGACTAATTAAAGACATTTTCTTCTATTTGAGTACTCAGCAGGGGCATGAAAGATGTGGAGGCTGTGAAAGGCTCCACTTTTTTTATTTTATATATCCCATTCATCCAATGTTTCAATTGTATGGGTAGGTTGAATATCCTTTTGAGTCAACGCCTCTTTTGTCGTAACCCCTGTATGCACAAGGAGCGTATCGAGTCCTGCATTTATTCCGGCCAGGATATCTGTATCATAGTTATCCCCCACCATCAGGGTATCTTCCTTTGCTACTCCTAAAACAGACAACGCCTGTTCCATGATGATGGACTCGGGCTTGCCGATAAAGATCGGTTCGGTCTGGGTGGAGACAGTCACGACAGACGTCAGGGAACCATTCCCCGGAAGCAATCCCCTTTCAGTGGGAATCGCGATATCTCCATTCGTCGAAATAAACGTTGCCCCGTTTCTCACCCCTAGGCAAGCGAGTGATAATTTCCCGTAACTAATCTCCCGGTCAATACCCACCACCACGAAATCCGGCTTATCCTCCCGCAGTGTAATGCCGTTTTCTTCAAGTGCTGAGCGTATTCCTTCTTCGCCGATGACATAGGCCGTTCCTCCAGGCTTTTCTTTCGCCATATATTGTGCCGTCGCCATCGATGTCGTAAATACCTGTTCCTTCGTTGCGGGTATATCAAATGACCGTAATTTCTCCGCCACCTGTTCCGGTCTTCTTGAAGAGTTATTCGTCACGAACAGATAGGGCAAGCCCTTATCCTGCAGCCGCTTCACGAAATCCCCCGCTTCTTCGATCTTCTCCTTTCCTTTATACATCGTTCCATCCAAATCGATTAAATACCCTTTATACTCTTTCATCATCTACCTCCATTTAGTGTAGTTAGTATGTCCAATATTTCTATTTGCTTCGCTATGAAGACCGCTGTAGTACGTTACTCTCTAAAGAAAATAAGACAGCGCTTCTCACGAAGGAAAGCGCTGTCAAATGCGTTTAGTTTTTAAATGCCGAAACGGGTCCCAGTTCATTTTCAAGGTAGTTTCGGACCTGTAACGGGAACTGGTTCAGTGTTTGGAACACTTCTTCCAGGATGGTATGTAATTGCTTGTGATCGATGGTTGTATATTCCTGAACCAGTGATTTACGCTGTCCGACGAGGCGTTTCAGGTCTTCGCTCATCTTGTCTGTGATCACTTTTTCATCCAGAAGAATATCGATGATATCCTCATAGCTTCCCGGATCCCTCATGATGAATCCATCGATCATGCTGTTCCCTACGTCCAGGATGGATTCAATGATGACGTGGGCAACCCTTTCAAGCGCCAACTTTTCCAGAGTAGCGTTCCACTGTACTTGACGGCTGAATATGTTTAGCTGCTCATCCATATAGACCAATATTTCTTCAATCTTTTCCCTGTCTACGAAATACATGATGCTCACCTCTCTCTTCAACAATAACCTGACACTTTATTTTAACATAATTTCACCTGAGCCATACAGGTACATCCTGCAATTCCCCTCTCAGTTTGGTATGATGAAGGAAGGATTATAAGAGGAGGACATCGTGATGAGTGAACGTTTTTATTTATATGATGAAACAGAAAATACACGGACGCGATTCGTGAGTTTCATGGGGGAAAATCAGCGGTACGACCTGGCCATCACCCAAACGGAACGCTATTACGGCAAGTCATTGGTACTGGACCTTCAGGGCAGTCGATTTGCCATCATGGGAAGGGATGACCTTGATGAACCCGGATATGTTGAGAGTGTATTTAAATTAACCGGGGAAGAAGCGGATGAATTAAGGGATTTCTTAGGTGAAATCATTCTTTGATCCGGATATCCCCTGAGAGAATGAACTCCACCTCCCGCTCACATACTAAGGTATGAAAGGTGGGAGATAAAATGAGCAAAGACCGGAAATCCTATGACAAAGAAGACGAAGAATACAGTGACTTCTCTAATGTAGAAACATACCGTAATTTCCTCGTCCCCGAAACACTTCCGGAAGGTCCTTACGGTGCACCCAGAGGTAAGCATACACCTGTCGAAAACAAGAGTACCCCATGGGAAGAAGGCCAACGGTATTATAGCGCCTTCAACTACGAGAATAAATCCCTGCATCAGGATATACCGCGTCAGGAACCCGGATCACATCCTGTTCATGCCGACCCGGATGTGAATGAAGAACCGCCATATACTGAAAATAAGTAAAAGAAAGGAACAAACGAACATCATCGTTTGTTCCTTTCACCATTATTTATTGACTTTCTTCACGAGAAAATAAGCGCACCCAAAATTACAGTATTCATATAAGTAATCCTTATGAGTACTCACCTTTGTGTCGAAAGAAGCCTTTTGATTGTGATCATCGAAGAATCCTTTCAATCGGAGCTGTCCGTATCCCCAATCACCCAGGATATAATCGTATTTGCTTAAGATATCGCTATATCTTTCCTTGAAAGCTTCCTCGTTGAATCCGTCCCTGAATTCCTCGACGATTTCGTAGCACGTGTTCTGCACACAAATCACCTCTGTCCACCCACTTTCGTTTCCTTACTTTAAATTATAACGGATTGTCCATTAATTACTATGAAAAATTACCATAAGAGATGGTCACCCTACTAAATAGGGGGTGTTTAAGTTGAATAAATTACTTTTAGGTACAACGGTCCTCGGCATTACACTAATCGGGACCGCATGTAATGGCATCGACACGGCCAATGAGGAAATGTTCCACGACAACGGGAATACCATTAACGTAAGTGACAGGGAAGACCTGTATAACGAAAATGGCTGGACCAAAAAAGGGGCACACCGCGGGGAAGAGTTCGGTTATGTCCGACAGCAGAAGAGCCCTACCGGTGGTCAAAACATTTCCACGAAGGATATGTACAGTATCAATCGAGAGCAGGTAGCCGACAGCATCAGCAAAATGAGTGTCGCACTTCCTGACGTGAAGGATTGCTCTACCCTGGTGACTGATGAAGAGGTTCTGGTCTCTTATGTGACCGACAAAAAAGATAAAGAAGGACGCTTCGAAGTCGCCGATCAGGTGAAGAAAACAGCCATGTCCGTCATTCCGCGCTGGTACCACGTCTATGTGACCGATGACAAAGCGTTAATGCGTAATGTTGAAAACCTGGCCAAAATGGATAGTGACAGCAAAAACGCGAATACAGCCATAGACGATACCATCAACTTGATGCTTAAAGATTCCCCACAAGGAAGAAACGTTAGCTCAGGTGAAAATTCGAATGGTGAAATGACGTCTGATCAATACGAAATGCGTGACGACGATACCCATAAGATCAATATGGACCGTCAGAAACGTAATGACCTAACTGATTGATGGTATAATCTCCATCTGCTACAAAAAGGACTGACTGTCAGAGAGCTTCTCCTTCAGGTCAGTCCTTTTGTGTTTCTCTAAATTATGCGTTCTGTACTTCCTGCTCACCTTTAGCTTGTCTGGCTTTCGCTGCTGCGTTCACCTGCTCATCGGCATGGTAAGAAGAACGAACAAGTGGGCCTGCTTCACAGTGGCTGAACCCTTTTTCCATTGCCGCTTCACGAAGTTCGGCAAATTCATCAGGATGGTAATATTTTTGAACCTTCAAATGCTTTTTCGATGGTTGCAGATATTGACCTAATGTCACGATATCAACATGATTGGCGCGAAGGTCATCCATTGTTTCGAGAATTTCTTCCTTCGTTTCCCCGAGACCGACCATGATGCTCGATTTCGTAGGAATATTTGGATTCAATTCTTTCGCACGGCGGAGGAATTCCAATGTACGATCGTAAGTCGCACGGGCACGAACTCTTGGAGTCAGACGGCGAACGGTTTCAACATTGTAGTTCATGATGTCCGGCTTAGCATCCATCAATGTCTTGATATTATCAAATACACCACCCATATCAGAAGGCAGCACTTCGATGGATGTAAACGGACTCTTACGACGGATAGCACGGACAGTTTCAGCAAAGACCTGTGAACCGCCGTCTTTCAGGTCATCACGTGCAACCGCAGTAATGACGACGTGCTTCAAGTTCATAAGTTGTACGGAATCCGCTACTCGTTCAGGCTCTTTCAAATCCAACTCGGTCGGAAGTCCTGTTTTAACGGCACAGAAACGGCAGGCACGTGTACAAATGTCACCCAGGATCATGAAAGTAGCCGTACGTCGCGTTCCCCAGCACTCATGAATATTAGGACAACGGGCCTCTTCACATACTGTATGAAGATTGTTTTCCCGCATCATTTTTTTAAGACCCATATAATTATCGTTCGTATTCAGCTTAATCTTAAGCCAATCCGGTTTACGAATGTGTTCATCTTTCTTACTCATACCCCTCATCTCCAATCCTAAATAATTCTGACTTAGGCAAAGAGTGAAACGTTGTCTCGTTCATCCTATGTAAAAAAAGCCATCATCAATATACTTCTTTTGTCACTTTATCATACTAAAAAAGTGAAAACAAGCATGTGATGCCCTATTACCATTTATTGATGATTATGAATCCCTGATAACGATACAAACTACAGATAGGCCCCTAAAAATGGAGGGATGATTTTGTACAAACGATTGGTATTCTGCATTGCATTCTTCTTCACGATAAGCCCCTGTCAGAGCTTCGCAGCAGAAAAGCTGACAGATGAGCAGATACACACAAAAAGAATGGAACTGTTCCAGAAGAGCGAGGCTATGACTCAGATTCCCTGGTACTACCTGGCTGCCATTGATCAGTACGAACGCAGTCTAAGGTTCGCCCGGAAAGACAGGGAAAAGCCATCCTCTTTCATCTCGATTTATATGGAGCCTGAAAAGTGGGTCGGACCTTTGAACCCCCACGCCGATGATGACAACCCTGAAACGATCGCTCTTTTCAATGGAATCGGCCGGGACGGGGATCATGACGGGAAAGCCAGCCTGAAAAGTGATGAAGATAAACTTGCCGCATTAACCGACTTTATCCTTCGTTACGGTATTGATCACGACAACTTCAAGCTTGCCCTCTGGGATTATTACAAGCGGGATAAAACCGTCAGCATCATCATGGGAAATGCCAAAATATATAAACAGTACGGAACGATCCATCTCAATCAGAAAGCCTTTCCGCTTCCCCTGAGATTTAACTATAGTTACCGGAACACCTGGGGAGATGCCCGCGGATGGGGTGGAAGACGGATCCATGAAGGGACGGACCTCTTCGCTGACTACGGTGTTCCAGTCAGGGCGACTTCATATGGCATCATCGAGATGAAGGGCTGGAATCGGTATGGAGGCTGGCGTATCGGAATACGTGACATTAATAACACGTACCATTATTTTGCCCATTTGAGTGGTTTTGCCAAAGATCTTCAAGTCGGACAAGTCGTTGAACCGGGGATGGTGATCGGCGGTGTCGGAAGCTCAGGATATGGACCTCCGGGAACGTCAGGGAAATTCCCACCGCATTTGCATTATGGAATGTATAAGGACAATGGCCTGACTGAATGGTCCTTTGATCCATACTCTCATTTAAGAATGTGGGAACGCCTGGACAGGATCAAAAGCAAGAAACATTAAAAAAGCAGACAATGGGGATTCCACTGTCTGCTTCTTTCTTTATACCTGTTTCTTCGATTTGGAAACAGCGTTCATGATACTAGCTGCTAATCCACCCCAAATGATGACCATTCCTACAACCATCATAGTAATCGCGCTACCAGTCATGTTAGCTTACCTCCTTATAGCCATCGGCTTCTGTCTTGGCATGCCAGTGTTTAAATCCGAAAGCCACTCCTACAATGATGGCAAATGCAGCTACAAACCATCCACTGTACAGAATGAAAGAATCAGAATAACCTCCATAGTTGCCAGTTTCCGTTTCAAATTCTTTTAGTAAATTCATCTTGAATAATCCGAACATCATCCAACCAAGTACGATTGGTGTGATGACGCCTAAACATACTTTCCACCATGCACCAAGCTGGATATCCGAAATTCCATTCGCATGGGATTGGAATGCCCCCAGCTTGCGAAGGAACCAGGCGATCACGACCACTTCCACTAATCCGACAAACGCCACTCCGAATTGGTTGATGAAGTAATCCGCCACATCAAGGAATAACAGACCACCCTGAGTAGCAAAGAGGATGGAAACGACAGCTGAAAGTCCGCCACCGAATAGTACCGCTTTGTTACGGGAAATTCCGAATTTCTCAGAAACGGCTGCCACATACGTTTCCGAAATGGAAATCAATGAAGACAGACCGGCCAGTACAAGTGAAGCGAAGAATAAGAAACCAAAGACTTCGTTGAATGCCGGGAATTCGTTGATGATCTGCGGGAAGACAACAAACGCCAGTCCAACACCGCCACTTACAACATCCTGCACTGACACACCTTGTGATTGTGCCATGAAACCAAGTGCGGCAAATACCCCGATACCTGCCAATAGTTCGAATCCGGAGTTACTGAACCCTGTGATGAACGCGTTGTTCGTAATATCCGATTTCTTCGGCAAATAACTTGAGTAGGTAATCATGATGGCAAAGGCAATGGATAAGCTGAAGAAGATCTGTCCATATGCCGCCACCCACACGCCGGGATCGGCAATTTTACTGAAGTCCGGTTTGAAGAATGCATCCAGACCATCCATTGCACCAGGTAACGTTAAAGCGCGAACAACAATAATTAAGAATAAGATAACAAGTGCTGGAATAAAGATTTTATTCGCTACTTCGATTCCTTTCTTTACACCTTTGAAGAGGATGCCAAGTGTAACGGCCCATACGATCACAAGCGGGATGAATACCCCGGGAACCACACTGCCCGTCTGACCCGCGTCCACAGAAAGTTTTAAATAATCATTGAACAGGAATGTCTCTGTATCCTTCCCCCAGCCTAAATTGAAAGAAAAAACACTGTACGACATCGCCCATGCGATAATGACGGCATAATAGGTGGAGATGACGAATGCAATGATTACCTGCCACCATCCAAGCCATTCTGTTTTCTTATTAAGACGGAAATAAGATAACGGTGCTGAACCACGGTACTTATGACCAATTGTAAATTCAAGTACTAATAATGGAATACCTGCTGTTAGAAGAGCGAATAAATAAGGAATAAAGAATGCTCCCCCGCCGTTTTCATACGCTACTGCCGGAAAACGCCAAATGTTCCCTAGTCCGATTGCTGAACCGACAGCGGCCAGAATAAATCCTGCCCTTGTCCCAAACTGTGCACGTTTCTCCATGCTGTCCCCCCCTAGTTCTTTCCAACTACCCCCACGAGGTATTTGAAATTTTTATATTTTCAGATTATTTATAATCTAAAGTCAGTATAGCTAGTTCCGGGACAATTGTCAAAGCTTTATTTTAGTGATTTTATGAGAAATTCACCAAATTTCTACAGTACTATTTCACTATAAGAATTTTGTCGGATTTTGGAGAATGGGAGACGATAGGATCAGGAGGGCAGATCGGTGGGATTCCATAAAAAAACCAGAAGCCCTGATGGCTCCTGGTTTTTATTATGAATTACTCTGCAGATGCCGGCTTTGCTTTTTCACCGAATAAAAAGGCAAAGGCCAGAATCAAAATGATGACAACAGCGAGACCAAGGATGGTGCTGCCGGTGAATCCCAAAACAAGGTAACCGATGGCTGCAACGACCGCACCGAGGATCGCGTACGGAAGCTGTGTCAGCACGTGATCGATATGGTTGCTTCCCGCTCCTGTGGAAGAAAGGATCGTTGTATCGGAAATAGGTGAACAGTGGTCACCCAATACAGATCCGGCCAATACCGCTGCCATGGCAGGAAGTAAGATGCTCACGTCTGAAGCTGCAGCAATTTCACCTGCGATCGGCAGTAAAATACCAAACGATCCCCATGACGTCCCCGTTGAGAATGCCATGATGCCGGCAACCAGGAATAAGATGACAGGAAGTGCCTGCATCGGAAGATTCGATTGCTCAACAAGGCCTGCAAGATACGTACCCGTCTGCAGCTGATCGATGAGTGTCACGATCGTCCATGCAAAGATAAGGATGTAAACAGCCGGCAGCATCGACTTGATACCTTCCACTACGGCTGTCCCGATCGCACTCGCTTCAATTCCTTTCAAGCTGACTTGACGAAGGAAGAAAATCAGGGAAATAAGAAGTCCGAATAATCCACCATACAATAAGGATTTGGTTACATCCGTATTTTCAAAAATCGGCAGCAGGTCAAATGATCCCACCGCTTGATACCCAGTCCACAGCATCATGGAAACAGTCCCAATTACTAGGGCTACGATCGGCCAGACAAGATCGCCTACCGAGCCTTTTGAGCTCACTGGAAGATCATTTTTCAATTCACCGGGAATCTCTTTGCCTGGATCATAAAGATCTCCCGTTTCAAGGGCCCTTACTTCATGCTCTTTCATTTTTCCGAAGTCGAGTCCTTTATAGGCAACCATGACGACAAGCAGTACTGCCGCCCATACATAAAGGTTCATTGGAATCATTTGAATGAATGCTGAAAATGCCGTGTACTCCGTGATATTGTGTGTTGCAAGAATGGAGCCGATGATCCCGATGATGTATGCTCCCCAGCTTGAAATCGGGGAAACGACACAGATCGGAGCCGATGTTGAATCAATGATATAGGCTAATTTAGCACGTGAGACTCTGTGACGATCGGTAATGGGTCTTGAAACCTGTCCGACAGCAAGGGCATTAAAATAGTCGTCAATGAAAATGATGATACCCAGTACCGCAGCAAGAAGCTGTGCGCCCTGTCTTGTCTTCACACGTTTCATCGCCCATTCACCGAATGCGCGGCTCCCGCCGGAAATGTTCACAAATGCCGTGATGATACCAAGAATGAGTAAGAAGAAAACAATGTAGACATTCCAGGTGTTAAGTCCTCCGTCTGCGACAAAGATACCTTTAAAGGCGTCCCACATAAAGCTGAATGTTTTGGTAATTGAGAAGTCTGCCAACAAAAAGGCAGATGCGACGATCCCTACTCCCAGTGAAAGTAGAACCCGTCTCGTAAGGATAACCATAAGAATGGCTAAAAAGGGTGGTAATAATGAGTAAATCGTGTTTTCCATAGTGTCCTCCTCCTATTTGATAGGGGGGAACCATCGTAGCATGATAGAGGATAATAAAAAAAGGCAACGATAGAGAAACTATCATTACCTTTGTTAGTAACGTAAGTGCTCCATCACGATCTGTAGCTCCCCATTATAGAGATTTCCCTATAATGACAGTGTTATCCTTCTTCAAGACAACCCCAGCAAATATCCCATTGACAAGCATATTTACTTCGGCAAAGATTCCCTTTCATCTGTTTTCTCCGTTGTCATCCTCGAACAGATTACTCTTGAACCCTGCGCCTCTACCCCATCGGACTGATGATGTGGTGTGTTATAAAATTTTCTTTATTAATATAACAAACTATCATTCTTTTGACAACTTCTTTTCCTGACTAATTTGTGGGAATTTCAATGGAAGGACTCGATTCCCCTCCACCATTGTTGTAAAATTGCGGTACATCCAGATGCACGGTACCCATGGCAACCAGGATATCCTGCTTGATCGTTTCGGTTTTGGTTGCAAACGGGATGATGATCTGCACATTCACTTCAAGCTCCACAAATACCTTCACAACTGCATTATTGATCCCGAACTGCTCCACCGTCGTTTTCACATCGGAACGCACGTCACCTATGGAATGAAAGCGGATCGGGATTTTCGGCCCCAGGTTTCCGAGCAGTACGTTGTTCGTTGCCTGCCCCAATGGAACGGAATAGGTGATGCCCTTCGATGTTTTCGACTTCCCTTCATCAATTTCCACCTCAGTGAGAAACTCCAGGTTTTCTATATTCCCGGCTTCTGCTTCCTGAAGGTTCTGCTGCACAAGATTCGTAATTTCTGCCTGGACCCTGTTGATCGTCTGTGTATTATATTTAAATGAAACGATATCTCCTTCTGAATTCTTCACTTCTTCGGTTATATCCGAAATATCCAGAACATCGGCAATCTTCTTATTGATGGCTTTGTTAATCACCAGGGTACCGATCCTGCTCGTCTGTGTCTCGGCATACGCAAGGAGAGTCGGCTTCAACCCTTTGTTAATGATCCACAATCCGAATCCAGTTGAAATCATAAAGAACAGAAACGTAATGATCATGACATGACGAAAAGGCAGCGGACCTCCTCTTCGGGGTTTGTAGGTTTTGAACTTAGACACAAAAAATCCCCCCTTACAAGCTATTTGTATGCATTGTAAGAGGGGTTTAGCGCAAAAATTTATTTAATCTTAAGAGATTGCGGTTCATAATCCGGATCAAAGCCTGTGATGACCTTGTCTAATTCCTTGCTTAAATCGAGTAGATAAGGAGAGTCTGACTCCTGCCCATCTTCTTCGATGATCCGTATGACAGGACGGTCTGTGACTCCTCTATTTTGATCGGTCACAATCCCTTTCCTACCATCATTCAGTTCCACGATCATGCCATTCGGATACATCGCGACCGATGACCGGAAGGCTTCGATCACTTGTGAATCGAACAGGGATCCCGATCCTGCGTATAATACCTCTAAAGCCTGATGGGGAAGCATCGCTTTTCTGTACACCCTGTTTGACGTCATGGCGTCAAATACATCGGCCACAGCGATGATCTTTGCGAACGGATGGATATCCTCACCCCTGATCCCCCGCGGATAACCGGACCCATCGAGCCTCTCATGATGCTGATAGGCACAGTGTGCGATGATCAGGGACACTGAATGCAGCTGTCTCAAGATCTCAAAGCCATGTTCAGAGTGTTTCTTGATTTCCGAGAATTCATCTTCTGTAAGCTTCCCGGGCTTCAGCAGGATCTCTTCGGGCACAAGCATCTTACCGATATCGTGGAGGATCGCCCCAACCCCAAGCTGCTCCAGCTGCTTCTGTGAAAGCTTAAGTTCAAGACCGATGGAAAGTGTATATAACGTAACATTAAATGAGTGATGAAAAATATAGGAGTCGTATGTAAACACATCTGTCAAAATCGTCAAAAGATCATGATTCGCCTTTACTTCGGACAGGACGACATCAATCACCTGCTTCAATTGAGTGGCACTATCTTCAATCACGAGGAGGCTTGGCTTCTCGTTGGATGTGCTTAATTGATTGAAGGCCATCTCGATATTCTGGACCGCCTCTTGTCTCACTTTACTCGAAACGGTCCCCTTCACATGAATTCCACTGGAAAGAGAGTCTTCAATATAAACATACTGAATACTAAGCTCCTGCAATCTGTAAATCATGCGTTCTGTAATGGGAACATTATCATGAATCAACGCTTGACCTCTCATATTATATACCGTTGTAGCTAGAACCATGCCGGGTTTCAAAGCCCGTGTTGATATAAGCCTCATAGAATTCTCCTATGTAATTCTTTCATTTTTCGACAAAATTTCCTAGTATCTCCATTATAAAGGATAAAAATGATCTTGCAAGGTGTATTTGGTTAAATATTCATGAAAGAATATAGAGGAAATCAGGAATAAAATAAAGACCAGCCGCTCAGGAGAGCACTGGTCATTTTCAGGTTCTATATCATTTTCAACAGCGCGTCCCTTCCGGCCATTCCCGTGTGGATGCCGAGATTCGCTGCTTCATAGGTGACGGACTCCAGTGGCGCATCGAGGAGCTGATCGATGGTTTTCACACCAACCGCTCTTCCCGCGATGATCCCCCTGTCCTTTAATTTTTCATTCAGCAGCGCAACATCAAGTGCCCCACACATGATATATCCTTTTTCACTCGTCACGACGAGGAGATTGGTTTTCGGAAGTGCAACAGAAATGGCTGTAAAGGTATGTCCCCCAATGGTAATCGGAGATACATTCATCATGTTTCATCGCTCCCTTCACTCATATGTATGTCATGAGTGACGAAACGGTGAGACATTTACTGTTTCAATTTCCATTCGAGGACATCCCGTAAAAATTCCGGCATAAAGTACTTCTTCTCAAGCCTCTGAAGGTCCGGAAAGAAGTGGCCGAATGTAAACATATCCGGAAGGGCCAGCTTGTATATCTTACCGGGGTCGATCGGAGTGTTTCCGATGAAGATATCATGGTCTTTAAAGTGGATATTCGAATACACGAACCTCCCCATCACTTTCCCCCTGAAACCAAGTCCCTTCACATCAAGATGCGGCCAGTCCTCATTAAGGGTCTGCTTAATGATTTCCTTCAGCTCGGCTCCCTTCATCCGGATCATGCAGGGGTTGATCGGGTGGGGAAGAATGCGGTGAAAGTCCTGCTTTGTCACCATTCCTTCGTCAAGTCCATCTATGAGGAGACCGGCATTAAGGAAGCCACAATCCGCTCCACACCATTCCATTAGTGCATCACTAAGCACTTCAGGCAGTGGGGACGTGTGAAACCAATCAACCGGGAAGGATTTTGTCAGGCAGGTCACTTCCTGCTTTAATAGCTCTTCCCCGTCCCGGAACCATTGATCTCTGTCCTCCGCTTCCCTGACAACAGACGGAAGTTCATCCTGCTCATATAGACGTGCCTTCTTTTCCATGATCTGCTTTGTGGATGTATTCATCTCAATCATCATATGACCGACATAATGACCGTATTTCCCTGCAGCACCAAGCATGGTGCCATTCACCTCTTTCCCCTTGGGTAAGACATGGTGAGTGTGGGCACCCAGAATAACGTCTATTTCAGGGAATTGTTCCCCGATCATCTCGTCGTCCCTTATTCCCAAATGGGAAAGGAGTATGATCATATCGACGCTTTGGCGAACCTCCTGAACCAACTTCCTCAGTTCATCCAAAGGGGAGGTGATGTTCCAGCCGAGAGCTTCGTAAAAAGGTTTGAAATAGGCCGTTAATCCGATGACGCCAATCCTCACTCCACTGCCGGTCCGATAAATCCGGTGGGTCTCAGCCCACCCTGGACGCCTTAAGGAACGATCCAGCAGATTTCCTACAATCACATCAAACCGGGCACTGTCATACAGACTGTTTAAATCATCATAATCCAATGTGATCCCTTCATTGTTTCCGATTGTGACAGCATCGAACCCGGCTTCATTTAATAAATCAACGTTCCCTTTTCCTAACGTCGCTTCAGTCAATGGATGCCAGCGGTCCACATGATCACCGATATCAAATAGATACACAGACTCCCCGTCATTCATATGCTTTTGTTTTCTCTGTTTTAAAAAGTCCCTGATCCTCGGCCAGTTCTCAAGGTGACTGTGAAGATCGTTAGTATGATAAATATGAATGGTTTCTCCCATAAATCGTTCACTCCTATTGGAGGAATGTTATCCTGTCATTCCTTGATAAATCAATCGAATACCAATTAAAATCAATATAATCCTCAATACGCTCACCAATACCTTGGACTCGAGCTTTGTATTGATATATGCCCCGACCTTTGCCCCGATCCACGCTCCCGGAATAAGAGCCAGTGCATACAGCCATTTGACATTACCGAACAACACATGTGTTCCCGAGCTCACCAATGCCGAAAGAAAAATCATAAACATGGATGTTGCAACAGCCACATGGGGCGGGAAAAGAAAAATCAGGATCATGGCAGGGACCATCAGAGAGCCGCCGCCAATGCCAAACAAACCCGAAGTAAATCCAACGACGAAGGCGATCACCACTCCAAGTAGTGGAGGGTATCCATACCGGAAGGTTTCTCCACTTGGGTCGGTAAATTCCCTCTGAAAAGATGCATTCCTGAATTTTTCAATAGGCTTTAACTTATTCCGGATCATCAGAATAACCGCCACCAGTATCATGAAGATACCAAAATAAAGATTGAAGCTTTCCATATTCAATCCCTTGTTCACCCAAGCTCCAAGAATCGACCCGGGTCCGCTGCCAGCAAAGAAAATCAATCCGCTTTTATAATCGACGGTTTTATGCTTTAAGTATGCAAGTGTGGAAGATAACCCTGTAAATATCATGATGACCAGTGAGGTACCCACAGCGGTCTGCGGGTTCATCCCTTCTACCAGGCTTGTATATGTACCAAAATAGATCAGGGCGGGAACAATGATGACGCCACCACCTAAACCGACCAGTGATCCTATCGCACCTGCCAAAAGCCCGATCGATAGAAGAACAATCCATTCCATCTGCCTTTCATCTCCTGTCGGCTAAAATAAATCCAGCTGCTTCGGGGCAAGTCCTTCATACTCAAGCCCTAATAATTCAATCAATTCTTTCGCATTGTCAGCCGCGTCCCCACCAGAATTATTGTTAAAAAGAATATAAAGATCTTTAGACCTTTCGTGCAAATGATGAAGATGGGGAATCCATTCTTCCAGCTCAGCACGATTATAGCGATATAAATAGCGGACCTCCCGCCAATCTTCCCCATTCGGTTTATTCCAACCATAGAGATTCCTGCCGTGAAACCGGATAAGAGTGGCATCTTCATGTGTCGCTTCCAGCACCCGCGGCACGGATCCTTCACCAGCTTGGGGTTCATCACAAATGCTGTGGATCCATCCTTCTTTTTTCATGAACGTTAAGGTCTTGTCCCGAAACTCGGGTCTGAACCAGCTCTGATGCCGGAATTCAAGTGATACAGGAAGATCTTTCAATTGCTCCCGGCAGTAGCGTATATAATCGACATTTTCTTTTTTACAATCGTACCAAGGCGAGAATTGAAGAAGGACCATCGCCAGTTTCCCAGCATTCGTATATGGAGCAAGGGACTCTTTAAAGGCACTGAACATTTCTTCCTTTGTTTCAAAAGGGATTTCGCCACGCTGATGACCAGTCATCCCCTGGTATGCTTTTACAATAAATTTAAAGTCCTCCGGTGTTTCCTTTACCCATTTTTCCGCATTTCGAATAGGCTGGACAGCATAAAACGTCGTGTCCACCTCAACTATAGGGAAATGAGCTCCGTATTCTTTTAGTTTGTCCCTGGGGGAAACATTCTCATAGAGGGTATCGTGATCTCCCCAGCCTGTTACACCTATGTATATCATCCGCATTCACCTGCTTTATTATGAACATGTCCATTTTATCATAAGGGAAATGGAAATTCTTATGTTTGGATTGATCGTGGAAAAATAGTGGGGAATAGTTGGTAGAAAAAAACTCCCCTGATGACTCATCAAGGGAGTTTGATTGATTATTACCCGATGGAACCTTCCATTTCGAACTTGATCAGACGGTTCATTTCGACTGCGTATTCCATTGGAAGTTCTTTCGTGAATGGCTCGATGAAGCCCATTACGATCATTTCTGTTGCTTCTTCTTCAGAAATTCCGCGGCTCATAAGATAGAATAATTGTTCTTCTGATACTTTTGAAACCTTCGCTTCGTGTTCTAACGAAATGTTATCGTTCAGAATTTCGTTGTAAGGGATCGTATCGGAAGTCGATTGGTTATCCATGATCAGCGTGTCACACTCGATGTTTGAGCGTGCGCCTTCCGCTTTACGGCCAAAGTGTACAATTCCACGGTACGTTACTTTACCACCATGCTTGGAGATGGACTTAGAAACGATTGTGGAAGATGTATTAGGTGCAAGGTGAATCATTTTCGCCCCTGCATCCTGGTGCTGGCCTTTACCTGCAAGTGCAATGGATAGTGTCATACCACGGGCGCCTTCCCCTTTAAGGATGACAGCCGGATATTTCATCGTCAGTTTCGAACCGATGTTTCCATCCACCCATTCCATCGTTGCATTCGCTTCACATACGGCACGCTTCGTCACCAGGTTGAACACGTTGTTCGCCCAGTTTTGGATCGTTGTATAACGGCAGTACGCATCTTTCTTGATGATGATTTCAACGACTGCCGAGTGAAGTGAATTCGTTGTGTAAACCGGTGCTGTACAACCCTCTACGTAGTGAACGCTTGCGCCTTCATCAACGATGATCAGCGTACGCTCGAACTGACCCATGTTTTCAGAGTTGATACGGAAGTAAGCTTGAAGTGGTGTATCCACCTTTACCCCTTTAGGTACATAGATGAAAGAACCACCGGACCATACCGCTGAGTTAAGGGCAGCGAATTTATTATCCGTAGGAGGGATAACCTTCGCCCAATGCTCACGGAATAGCTCTTCATTTTCTTTAAGGGCGGAATCTGTATCTTTGAAGACGATTCCCATGTCTTCAAGATCTGATTGCATGTTGTGATAGACAACTTCTGACTCATACTGAGCAGAAACCCCTGCAAGATATTTTTGCTCTGCTTCCGGAATCCCTAATTTATCAAACGTCTGCTTGATTTCTTCAGGGACTTCATCCCAGCTGCGCTCTGACTTTTCAGAAGGCTTCACATAGTAAGTGATCTCATCGAAGTTCAGTTCCTGCATGTCTCCGCCCCATTGAGGCATAGACATATTATAAAAATGCTCAAGTGACTTCAAACGGAAATCAAGCATCCACTTAGGCTCATCTTTCATACGAGAAATTTCTTCAACGATTTCCCTCGTCAAACCACGTTTAGAACGGAAAATCGATACGTCTTTATCGCTAAAGCCATATTTATAGTCTCCGATCTCAGGCATCTTCTTTGCCATGTTGATTCCTCCATTCTTAAATAGAGTCGGAGAAGAGCTTATTCCTGCTCTTCTTCCTGTACTCCTTTTTCCATCGCTTTCCAGGCCAATGTCGCGCATTTGATACGGGCCGGAAATTTCGCGACTCCTTGTAATGCTTCTATATCTCCTAAATCCACATCGTCGTCATAATCATTGCCCTGCATCATATCAGAGAAAATCTTTGAAAGCTTGAGTGCCTTTTCGATCTCTTTTCCCTTGACCGCCTGTGTCATCATGGACGCAGAAGCCATGGAGATCGAACAACCTTCCCCGTCGAACTTCGCATCCTGAACGACACCATCTTCCACTTTTAACGTAAGGTGAATGCGGTCTCCACATGTAGGGTTATTCATATCGATAGTAAAGCTCCCATCCTCTAAAGAACCTTTATTACGTGGATTCTTGTAATGATCCATGATGACTTGTCGATATAACTGATCTAAATTATTAAAAGACATCGCTGAAAAACTCCTTTGTCTTCACCAGGCCGGCAACAAGTTTATCAATATCTTCTTCTGTGTTGTAAAGATAGAAGCTGGCACGTGCCGTTGCGGAAACGTTCAACCACTTCATCAACGGTTGTGCACAGTGATGGCCTGCGCGGACGGCAATCCCTTCTGCGTCAAGCACGGTTGCTACATCATGCGGATGAACATCATCTATGTTGAATGTCACAAGACCTGCACGCTGCCCGGGATCACTTGGTCCGAAAATGGTCATACCGTCAACTTCATTCATCTTATCCAAAGCATAAGCGGCAAGCTTATGCTCATGCTCTTCAATATTATGAAGGCCGACTTGCTCAAGGAAATCGATGGCAGCTCCAAGGCCGATGGCTCCTGCAATGATCGGAGTGCCTCCTTCAAATTTCCACGGAAGCTCTTTCCAAGTAGATTCCTGAAGTCCGACAAAATCGATCATCTCTCCACCGAATTCAACCGGCTCCATATTATTCAGATGCTTTTTCTTGCCGTACAATACCCCGATCCCGGTAGGACCTACCATCTTATGACCGGAGAAGGCGAAGAAATCGCAGTCCAAATCTTGTACGTCAACCTTCATATGTGGAGCAGCCTGTGCTCCGTCCACCACCATGACTGCGCCATTTTCATGAGCGATCTTGGTGATTTCCTTGATTGGATTCATCGTACCGAGTACGTTTGAAACCATCATGATGGAAACGATCTTCGTTTGAGGAGTGACTGTCTCCCTTACATCCTCGATCTCAATCGTTCCATTTTCCTGCAGAGGAACGTATTTCAACGTAGCTCCTGTTTCTTTCGCCAGCTGTTGCCAAGGAATGATATTACTGTGATGCTCCATATGAGTGATCACAATTTCATCACCCTCACTTAAATTGGCCCTGCCGTAGCTAGCTGCGACGGTATTGATCGCGGTCGTCGTTCCACGGGTGAATATGACCTCCTGGGTAGAGGAAGCGTTGATGAAATTGCGGACCTTTTCACGGGCACCTTCATAGCCATCTGTCGCTCTCGTCCCAAGGGTATGGACCCCCCGGTGAACATTCGAGTTATATCCACGATAGTAATCGTTCACTGCTTCTATGACGGAAACCGGCTTTTGAGATGTTGCGGCACTATCAAGATAAACGAGTGGATGGCCATTTACTTCCTGGTCGAGAATCGGAAATTGTTTACGAATCTCTTTTACATCCATTAGTTTACTTTCCTTTCAATTACCTCAACCAGTTGTTTCTTGACTCCTTCGATCGGTAATTGCTTTACCACAGGAGCAAGGAAGCCGTGAATCACAAGACGTTCAGCTTCATGCTGAGGAATCCCGCGGCTCATTAGATAGTAAAGTTGAAGTGGATCCACTCGACCTACTGAAGCGGCGTGCCCTGCCGTTACGTCATCTTCATCAATAAGAAGGATCGGATTTGCATCCCCACGTGCTTTTTCGCTAAGCATCAATACGCGTGATTCCTGCTCTGCATTTGACTTGGAAGCACCATGTTCAATCTTACCGATACCGTTGAAGATAGAAGATGATTCGTCCTTCATGACGCCATGCTTAAGGATGTATCCTTCAGAGTTTTTACCGTAGTGAACAACCTTAGTCGTGAAGTTTTGCTTCTGTTTGCCGCGTCCAACGACTACGGTTTTCGTATCGCCATATGAGCCATCGCCCATAAGGTTCGTCACGTTTTCAGAAACGGTGTCACCGTCGTTCATTAATCCTAAAGCCCACTCGATGCGTGCATCTCTTGCTGCCACACCACGACGGTTTACGTAAGTCGTGATTCCGCTTGAAAGATTGTCCACTGCACCGTATGCCACTTTTGCGTTATTGTTTGCCAATACTTCTGTGACAATGTTATAAACCCCATCTTCTGCATCTGTAGTAGAGATATAGTTCTCCACATATGTGACAGAGCTATTATCTTCAGCGACAACCAATACGTGGTTGAACATCGCAACTTCTGCATTGTCGTGAACGTAAACCGCTTGAATCGGTTGTGACAGTTCCACGTTCTTCGGAATGTAAAGGAAGGCCCCTCCATTCATCAATGCTGCGTGAAGGGCTGTAAGCTTATGCTCATCCGTTTTTACGCCTTCAGTCATGAAGTACTTCTGAACAAGCTCACTGTGTTCTTTCACAGCAGTAAAAATATCCGTAAAAATAACACCGTTGTCTTTTAATTCGTTTGATAGTGAAAGAAAAGCAGGTGTATTATTCCGTTGAATATAAAGGCTTTGATCTTTGTTTTCTAAATCAACTAATGCTTTCGCTTCTTCAGGCAGCTCGCTCAATGATGAAAACGCGTCACTTTCCACTGTATGCTTCTGGAATTGAGTAAAATTCCAGTTTGTGATCTTCGTTTTATCTGCAACTGGAAGGCTAAGATCCTTTACTTTATCAAAGGCATCTGTACGAAGGGTTGTTAACCATTCCGGCTCTCCAAGTTGTTTTGAGTAGGAGCTGACATAGTCTTGATCTACTGGTAGTTTCGTTTCTACAGTCATTTTCATCCCCCTAACACTTACGCTTCTTGGCCGACAGTTTCGTCTTTGATTCCCAGCTCTTCTTTAATCCAGTCATATCCTTCTGCTTCAAGGCGCTGTGCTAATTCTTCGCCCCCTGATTTCACAATGCGTCCCTGCATCATAACGTGAACGTGATCAGGAGTGATGTAGTTAAGAAGGCGCTGATAGTGAGTGATGATCAGGCAGCCGAAATCTTCCCCGCGCATTTTGTTGATTCCTTTGGAAACAACTTTAAGGGCATCGATATCCAGACCTGAATCAATCTCGTCAAGGATAGCGATCTTAGGTTGGATCATCATTAGTTGAAGGATTTCATTACGTTTCTTCTCTCCGCCTGAGAATCCTTCGTTAAGATAACGTTGAGCCATATCCGGATCCATCTCAAGGTATTCCATTTCAGAATCCATTTTGCGGATGAACTTCATAAGTGAAATTTCTTCGCCTTCCGCGCGACGGCTGTTGATGGCTGAACGTAAGAAGTCTGCGTTCGTTACACCGCTGATTTCACTTGGGTACTGCATTGCAAGGAATAGTCCTACGCGTGCGCGCTCATCGACTTCCATTTCAAGGACATCTTCACCGTCGAACGTGATGCTTCCTTTTGTCACTTCATACTTTGGGTGACCCATGATAGCAGAAGATAAAGTTGATTTACCTGTACCATTCGGTCCCATTACTGCGTGGATTTCTCCACCTTTAATTTCAAGGTTAACCCCTTTCAGGATTTCCTTTCCTTCAATCTCAACATGAAGATCTTTAATTGTTAAAGTAGAACCTGCCATGTATATTTACCTCCGTGACTTTATAATGAATTTAAGAATATAATTCTTTAATCATTCTCAATTTATTCTCATTACAATCTTATAACAAATAAAAGCTATTATCAACTTTTTCAAGTTGTCAGTTCATGTTAACCGGACGGTGGAATCCCTTTCTATTGTTGGTCAAAAGGGATAGGAAAATGTAGGCTGTCTACGACCTGTTTTCTTAGAGAACTTTCGCTTTTCATATAGCGAGTGGTTTGATTTCCGCTGCAGGTGCTCGCTTTCCGCGGGGCGTGAGTTGAGCCTCCTCAGGCTTTGCCCTGTGGGGTCTCAACTTTCCCGCTATTCCCGTCGGAGTCGAGCACCTTCCGCTCCAATCAATTTTCAAAGCTTGAGCTTCCTATAATGACCACAAATTTTATTTTTAAAAACAAAAAACCAGTGCATCTTCTACACTGGTTTCCTTTTTTCTTCCTTATTATATATTAGCGTGCACCCTGCGATCAAGTGCAGCAATCATTCGGCGGCTTTCCTTATAATCCTGCTCTCTTTTCTTCTCTACTTGCATTCTGACTTCATGCTTTCGTTTGTACACCTCATAACCTATTCCATGGGCTCCATGCATTGCCTTCTCCATTTCACTTGTGTACGAGATACTCTCAAGAGAGTCGATAATGAATCATTCCTTTCGGGTTTTTAATTACTTTACAACTATACTACCCCCTCGTTCACAAGACAAAACCGGTATTTCATCATTTTTTCTAAAATTTATCCGTCAGCCTGATTCCCGGGGGCTACCCTTAAGTTTTCACAAAATTCCGCCTCTATACTGCCAAATAATACTGTCCCGGTGAAATTTTATTAGCTGAAATGTATATTTATTACCGTTAGAGGTATGCACTGCAATGAGTTTTGTAAAAGTACCCATAAAAAAGAGAAGGATCTCTCCCTCTCTAAGCACTCATTGCTTTAGTTGATTCAAATCCTGAATCGACTGCTGTACTAATGTCACAGCCTGACTCATGACCGCTCCTCCACCGAATGCTGCTGTTACACCGATGGTTTCGAGGATTTCTTCTTCAGAACATCCTTGATCCAGGCATCCTTTTGTATGATAGATAATACAATATTCATCCTGGGAATAAAGACTGATTCCAAGTGCAATCAACTGTTTTTCCTTTTTGGAAAGGACTCCTTCTCTGAAGCAGTGCTCTGTAAACGTATTATATTGCTCTGCAAGCTCAGGCATTTTCTCAGTGAAGATTCCAAGTCCCATTTTATAATCATGAAGGGCTGCTTCGGTTGTGTTTCTAGGTTCCATCTGCATATCATCCAACTCCATTTCGAAAATAGATTCATCGGAAATAGTATGAGCCAATTTGGAAATGAATATGTTAAAAAGTTACCGATGTCACTTGATGAAAGAAAGAGGTTGGGACTTAACTAACTCCATTCGCTTTAAAGACGAACAATATCTATTAGGTGTTATTTAGAATCACTTGTTGCACCGCTGTTGATTTCCGTGCAAGACTTCGCTTTCCTCGGGCGGAAGGCGAGCCTCCTCGTCGCTACGCTCCTGCGGGGTCTCACCTATTCCGCTTTTCCCGTAGGAGTCTTCGTCTTGCACTCCAATCAACAGCTAGAATCGTATAAATACCTATTATATGCTTTTAATAAACATAAAAATCCGAACGAATTTCGTTTTTCCTTCACAGAATTCGAATAATCGTCCGGATTTTTCTTTGGTTATAACACTATTGTCCCAACCTTTTTCTTAATGTTATTCCGTTACGGGTACAACGGCTCCATCCCATTCTTCATTGATGAAGTCCTGGATTTCTTTTGAGCGCAGGGCTTTGACCAGTTCCTTTACTTCTTCTTTGTTTTCGTCACCTTTATTCACAGCAATTACGTTCACGTACGGAGAGTTGCTGTCTTCGATGGCGATGGAGTCCTCCAGGGGTTTCAACCCTGCATCTATGGCATAGTTGGAGTTGATCACAACTGCGTCCCCTTCTTCATTTTCATACATTTGCGGAAGGAGAGCCGCTTCGTACTCATAATCGAATTTCAGTTTTTTTGGATTTTCTTTGATATCTTCCAGCTGTGCCTGTGTATTTTCCACTCCGTCCTTTAACGTAATCAGACCTTTTTTCTCTAATAAAGTAAGGATGCGGCCATGATCGGATACGGAATTACTCATCAAGATCGTGGCACCTTCAGGAAGGTCCTCGAGAGATTTATACTTTTTGGAATATACACCGATTGGCTCGATATGAATTCCTCCTGCATTGACGAAATCATATTCGTTCTCTTTCATCTGCAAGTCCATGTAAGGTACGGTTTGGAAGTAGTTCGCATCCAAATCACCATTATCCAAGTCTTTATTCGGAAGGATATAATCTTGATATGTTTCAATTTGCAGGTCGATTCCCTTATCTTCCAAAATCGGTTTCACTTTTTCAAGAATTTCCGCATGGGGAACGTTTGACGCTCCTACCACTAATTCCTTCTCGCCACTGCTTCCGGATCCGGAATCACTCCCGCATGCTGCCAATCCAAAAATACTTGTTGCTGCTACTATTCCTGCTAACCATTTTTTCATCTGTTTTCTCTCCTCTTATCGTTTGTCTAATTTATTTGTGAAGTAGTCTCCAATGATTTGAATTGCGAATACAACGATTAAAATCATGATGGTCGCGGCAAGGGTTACATCCTCCCTGCTCCGTTGAAAACCATCCAGGTAAGCGAGGTTTCCTAATCCCCCGGCACCGATGACACCCGCCATTGCCGTGTACCCCACCAGGGCGATGGCTGTTACCGTGATACCTGAAACCAAAGCCGGAAGAGATTCGGGAATAAGCACTTTCCATATGATTGTGCTTGTCTTCGCTCCCATCGCTTTCGCCGCTTCAATGACGCCTTTGTTCACTTCTCTTAATGCGATTTCCACCATGCGTGCATAAAACGGTGCTGCTCCGATGATCAGGGCAGGAAGGGCCGCGTTCGCCCCACGGATGGTATCCAATAAAAATTTTGTAAATGGAATCAGTAATACAATCAGGATAATGAAGGGAATCGAGCGGAATACATTGACCACTGCACTGGTCACCGTATAAGTAAGCTTGTTTTCCCATAAATTCTCCTTGGATGTAAGAAATAACAGGATTCCAAGAATCAGTCCTACTATGAAGGTAATCAGGACTGACATCCCCGTCATATAAAGGGTTTCAACAGTCGCTTCCCACATCTTCTCCCAGTCCACATTCGGAAATATATTTTCTATCATCCTCCGATCACCTCCACTTTGACCATCTGTTTCTCAGCGAAGGCAACGGCTGCCTGAATCGTCTCTTCGTTTCCGTCAAGATGGACGAATAGCGTACCATAAGCCCCTTTTTGCGTTTGGGAAATCTGTCCTTGAAGGATATTGACATCCAGGTCGAATCTTCGGATCAAGCTGGTAATGAGCGGTTGCTCAGTCGATTCACCAACGAAGGTGAATTTCAATACTTTTCCTTTCGGATACTGAGCCAATAGGTGATCGATCGTTTCCCCTGTTTCTTCCACTTGAGATACTTCTCTCACAAATCGCTTCGTCACCTGCTCTTTAGGGTTTCTGAACACTTCAAGAACATCCCCAAGCTCTACCACCTTCCCTTGTTCCATGACTGCCACACGATGACAGATTTTTTTGATCACATGCATTTCATGGGTGATCAGGACGATGGTCAGACCTAAACGTTTATTAATATCCACCAATAAATCAAGGATGGAATCGGTTGTTTGCGGATCTAAAGCAGAGGTGGCTTCGTCACAAAGAAGGACGTTTGGATTATTTGCAAGGGATCTCGCAATCCCGACCCTCTGCTTCTGTCCACCGCTCAATTGGGATGGATAGGCGTCTCCTCTCCCATCCAATCCCACCAGCTCCAATAATTCATTGGCCCTTCGCACTCTCTCCTTCTTAGAAACTCCGGCGATTTCTAATGGAAACTGGATATTTTCAAGTACTGTACGCGACCAAAGGAGATTGAAATGCTGAAAGATCATCCCGATTGACTGCCTCGCCTGCCGAAGATCTTTCCCTTTCACTTGGGAAACGATCTGTCCATTCACGTTGACGGTTCCATTTGTGGGAACTTCAAGTCCATTGAGCATCCTGATCAACGTACTTTTACCTGCCCCACTATAGCCAATCACTCCAAAAATTTCTCCTTGGCCAATGTCGATGTTGACGCCATCGACGGCTGAAATCGCTCCTGATTTTGATTGATAGATTTTTTTCACATCTGAAATGGTAATCATGCTGTCTCCACCTTCTTTCCGAGTAAAACGAGACATTTATAATTAGAATTATAGTTGCGCTTGCAATTCCCACAGCCTTTACGTATACAATAAAAAATGCCTTCCTGCGATAAGCAGAAAGGCATAATCATATATAGGACTATCCTTTCTCTCATCTTTCAAAGCAATTGCTTTGAGTGAATTGGCACCATTTCAATTTTCATTGACGGTTGCCGGGCTTCATAGGGCACGTCCCTCCACCTCTCTAAATAAGAGTAAAGTATCGATTTATTTAATTTTTTGAATTGTTGAAGACTCTGAAAATTCGCTACAAGAGAGATTCTATCATCGAAAATAGAAATGTGTCAATTCTTTTTTCTCACGTTTTTTAAACTTGGACCGGTTCCTTGACCCTGGACCTTGTCAGCCAAAGGATGGACTCTATAAATAATAGCTGGCGGTATCCTCCCCTGACCTCCAGGATGCCGTTTTCGATCAGTTGTGACAATCGATCTTCTCCTGTAAGCAGGGATAGCATGTCCTTTTCTTGTCCCTCAATGACAAAATGAGATTCCCTGCTGCCATCAGTCAATACAGCACAACCTCTGTTTGAAATGGAGATTTCGTATTGTTCCTTTTCACATCGAAACTGAAGAATAAATGGGCTGTCCGGAAACAAGAGTCGTAAGTGATACCTTGAATGACACTGATCTACTAATTCCTCTAAATATATTCGCATGAATACCCTCCCAGTGAAACTTCTATATAGTATCAATTCCACTTATAGGCATTTTTCCCTTTTAGACATTCTCGACATGTTTTGAATGAGTTTATCTTATTTGTCGAACAGTAAGAAATTGGGTGATGACCAGTCAAAAAACGATGGGATTCGAAACATTTCCCAAGAAATATGTCCTCGTTTGTAGAAAGAAAATCACTGTTTTCATAAACTTTTCTGTTCTTATCAGCACCGTGCTGGTTGATTTCCGCTCCAGATGCTCGCTTTCCTCGGGGCGTGAGTTGAGCCTCTTCCGCTCCAATCAACACTAATCATGTACTTCTCAAATTAGATAAATATGCGACTGGGGGCAATTTCATCCTATTTCTAAAGCTGGTGAAGACAAAATAAAAAGACCTTTCACAAAGGTCTCTTATCCCCACTAACTGCTTTGGATTTTGTTGATGGTTTCGTATAGGAATGGTACGGATTGAAAGGCATAGATTCTCTCCATTTCCTGTCCATCTTTAAATAAAAGAAGGCAGGGGACGCTTTCAATGGATTGTTCTTCTGCGAATTGAGGCAGATAGTTCAGATTCGCCTTTGCAAAATGAAATGACTGGGGGAGTTTCTCGACCACTTCCAACATTTTACCCGCGACCTGACATGTACCACACATCGGTGTATATAGATAAACGGCTTCAAACGCATGGTATTTGATCGATTCGTTTAATTCTTCTGTCTGGCTTACCTCCAACAAAACTAAATCATCCTTTTTCCAAGATATTCTTTATGCACATCGATATTTGCACCAATGAGAACGGAGGCAAGATGATATTCCGGAGCAGCGGCCACTTCCTTATACATCCGGTCGATATAAAGGTGTTCCGCTTCAGGGAATTCACGCTTGAACTGTTTGCGTAACTTCTCCCCCGCATCATCTGCATCGACGAGGATGTATACATCCCTTTCGAACAGCTCATCGATGAGTTCGTCCATTTTTGTGATGCTGATCGTTCCATTCGTGCAAATAATTTCAATCGGTTCTTTGATTATTCCTCTTACTTTCCGCTTGTCGGTTGTACCTTCGACAATGATTACCTTTTCGTCAAGTTCCATCATGATCATCACCTTATCTTTCAGAAATAAGATTAGGATAGTATATTCAGATAACAAGAGATGATGTCCACTTTCTACTCATATTTTCTCATGTTTACAAAAAATAGTGCAAGTGGTTTGTTTCATTGCTTATAGAAATGGTGCCAGATCCATACACGAATCTGGCACCCCGGGTCACCTTTAACACCATCCACCTTCGTCACAATCCGTGTATCTCGCATCTTGGCCTTCAGTGGAAGTATAGTTTTGATAAATTTTATTTTCTTTTGCTTCGAAGTTCGGTTCCATTGTCAATCCATCAAGGGGCAGGGACATTCTGCCGATTGCCTGACCGTCGAGGAATAATTCGACTTCACCATTTTTAAGCCTGCCTGTCACCCTGCTTGTGACATCTAATTTCTTTGGTTCAAGTACCATACGTATTCATCCTTTCTTTTTACGCATACCCATATGATGCCCAAAAAGAAAAACAAAACACCTTGAGAAATCTCAAGGTGTCGGGATGGAAATTATCCTTCATTGATCATTCTATCATACTCTTCAGCTGTCATCAGCTTGTCTACTTCTCCAGCATCTGAAGGTTCCACAACGACCATCCATGCTTTTTCATAAGGTGATTCGTTCACGAATTCAGGGCTGTCGGAAAGCTCTTCATTCACTTCTACAACCTTACCGGAAACAGGTGCGTATAGCTCAGAAACGGTCTTTACCGATTCAACACTGCCGAAAGGCTCGTCCGCTTTGATTTCATCTCCAACTTCAGGTAACTCGACGAATACGATATCGCCCAGCTCAGATTGTGCAAATGATGTGATTCCTACGCGTACATTTTCCCCTTCAACTTTGACCCACTCGTGTTCTTCTGAATAACGAAGTTCTTTCGGTGTACTCATTCTCTATCCCTCCAAATGCTAGTTATACAACCTAATATTGACACACTTTTCATCGAAAAAGCAAGAAAACTAAGTGTGAATAATGAAACTTTTTCATCGGAAATCACTTACCCATTTTTACTTCCAGGTTTCCTCGAACGTTTCTTCTTTAAAACCTACGGTCACCTTGCTTCCATCCGTCGTGATTGGACGTTTGATGAGCATCCCGTCAGAGGAAAGGATTTCTAATAATTCATCATCAGAAGCTGAATTCACTTTATCTTTCAAGCCAAGTTCACGATATTTTTTGCCACTTGTATTGAAAAACTTCTTAAGAGGAAATCCGCTCTTTTCGTACAGGCTTTTAAGCTCCATTTTTGACGGGGGATTTTCTACAATATGTATTTCATCTATGGAGAGACCCTGGTTCTCCAGCCACTTTTTTGCTTTCTTACATGTACCGCATTTTGGATAAGAATAAAAAGTCAATGACATCATTGCACCACCTTTCCTAGCAGGTACCGGATAGGGTGTGTTCCCCATCCGGTCACCGTGAATCTTTTTTCTATATTCGACAATATCCGTTAGTATCCTTCTTTTCCGGAACATTACTCACATTGTTTTTCAACGGTTTCAACCAATTCTTTGAGGAGGACGGTTGCGTTGTCCAGTTCAAGAGAATAGAAACGCTGTGTTCCTTTTTGCTCCAGTGATACCAGCTGCTGATCTCTCAGGATCTTCAGGTGATGGGAAACAGCAGGTCGGGATAATGTCAGATTTTCAGTTATCTGATTGACCGTAAGAGGTTCTTGTTCGGCAAGAAGTAGAATTATATCCTGACGATAAGGATCGCTCAGCGCTTGGAATAATGGAATACAAGCACGGAATGTATCGATTGCTTTTTGGCCCATAGCCTTCTCCCTTCAACTCATTCACATTCAATTATACCCGTTCCTGTACCTTCCGAACAATATTCGTGACCATTTTACGCGGTATGAATCGAATCGCCTGAGTCAGTATCCGGTTTTTCATACCTGGGACGATCACTACTTTGTCCTTTGTCATCATTTGTGTATATCCTTCTTCCACGACATCTTCCACACTCATCACACCCGACTGGAAGAGCTTGGAGGACTGTAGTTCGGCCGCATCACTGAATCCTGTTTCGGTTGCACCGGGGCAAAGAGCCGTCACTTTGACCCCATGTTTGGCCCACTCATTGGCCAAAGCTTCCGAGAAAGAAAGGACATACGCTTTTGTTGCATAGTAAACGGCCATCAATGGTCCGGGCTGAAATGCTGCTGTTGACGCAACATTTAATATACGCCCACTCTTCCGGCTCACCATTTCCTTCCCAATATACTTACTCAGCTCTGTCAGGGCCGTGATATTCACTTGGATCATATCCAGCTCTTTGGAAAGTTCCGTTTCCTCAAACTCCCCGAATAATCCGAAACCGGCATTATTGATGAGAATATCGACTCTGATTCCCTGTACTTTGATTTCATCATAAAGCTTCTTTGAGGCTTGGGGCTTCGAAAGATCAGAAATAAACACATGCGCTTTTACCCCGTATTTATTCATGATTTCCTGTGATAAAGCCAGCAGCTTTTCCTCACTTCTGGCCACTAAAATCACATCATGTCCAGAACCGGCAAACTTATGACTGAAATTCAGACCGATACCACTTGAAGCACCAGTAATTAAAACAGTCTTATTCATCTGTCCTTACCACCTTTTTTATACGTTTAAACACTTAAACATTTAAACATATAATAATTCACAGTACGATTGATGTCAAATCGTGAAACGAAATAAAGGGACGGACCTCCAAATTGGAGGTCCGTCCCTATCCTTACTTAAAGTGCATATTTTTCTACATCGATCAGCTTTTCTGATGCTTCACGCTTCACTGCGATCACGTTGATCGGTGTGTGGCGTGTGAATTTACGAAGAGCTGACAGCATCATGCGCAGTGTGTCACCCGTTTCAGTTGCCACAAGCGTTTCTTTTGCATGCTGTTCAATTTCATTAAAAGCTTCTTGACAGAAGATTTGTGTGTAAAGAAGCTTTTGTTTCGCTTTCTCCACTCCGCCTTTTTCAATCGCTTTTTCCGTTCTAAGGACAACAGATTCCATTGCGTAAGCCTGAGAAACGATATCCGCAATGTTAACAAGGATTTCCTGTTCTTTTTCAAGGGCTTTACCGTATTTCTGTGCAGCCAATCCTGCCAGCATCAAGCCGATTTTCTTAGCATTCTTCACAAGGTACTTCTCTTGTGCCAATGGCTCATCGCCCACTTCTTCAGGCATAAGCATCATCAATTCTTCTTGAAGAGCCTGCGCTTTTTGAAGTAATGGCAGTTCACCTTTCATGGCTTTACGAAGGTATGTGCCTGGAACAAGAAGTCGGTTGATTTCATTCGTTCCTTCGAAGATACGGTTGATACGGGAATCACGGTACATTCTTTCAATTTCATATTCCTGCATAAAGCCGTATCCACCATGAAGCTGAACGCCTTCATCTACAATATAATCAAGCACTTCCGTTGCGAAGAATTTGTTTAATGAACATTCGATTGCATATTCAGCAATGGATTTTGCAACCTCTGTCCCATTCTTTACTTCTTCATCCGTCAGTTTGCTCATGCGATCCTCGAATAATCCTACTGTACGGTAAACGGAAGATTCCGCAGCGTACAATTTAGATGCCATAGTCGCAAGCTTTTCTTTCGTCAAGTTGAAGCTTGAGATCGGTGTTTTGAACTGCTGACGCTGATTCGTGTATTGAACCGTTACTTCAAGGGCACGTTTACTTGCTCCCACTGCACCTACACCCAATTTGTAACGACCGATGTTCAAGATGTTGAAGGCGATGATATGGCCTTTACCGGCATCACCCAGGAGGTTTTCCACCGGGATTTCAGCATCTTCAAGAATCAATGTACGAGTGGATGAGCTCTTGATCCCCATTTTCTTTTCTTCAGGACCTGTTGAAACGCCAGGGAATTCTTTTTCTACGATAAATGCTGAGAAATGCTCTCCATCAATCTTTGCATACACAACGAACACATCGGCAAATGCAGAGTTTGTGATCCATTGTTTTTCCCCGTTCAGAATGTAGTGGGTACCTTCTGCGTTTAATTTAGCCGTCGTTTTCGCACCAAGTGCATCAGAACCTGAACCTGGCTCTGTCAAAGCGTAAGCGGCTAATTTTTCACCGGTGGAAAGTGCAGGAAGATATTTTTGTTTCTGATCTTCGTTACCAAATAGTACGATCGGAAGGGATCCGATACCCACATGAGCTCCGTGAGAGATGGAGAATCCGCCGGCACGTGACATTTTTTCAGCAATCAAAGCCGAGCTTACTTTATCCAGACCTAATCCGCCGTACTCTTCAGGTACATCTGCTCCCAGAAGACCAAGATCCCCTGCTTCTTTTAAAAGACGCACAGAATGATCAAACTCATGATTTTCCAGATTATCAATGACAGGTACAACTTCATTCAGTACATAGTCCTCTGTCGTTTTCGCAATCATTTTTTGTTCGTCGGAATAATCTTCCGGTGTGAAAACTTGCTCAAAGCTTACATCTTCAATTAAAAAACTTCCACCCTTGATTAGCTTTTCTGTTTGATTCGCCATTTCGAATCCCCCTAAAATGATATTTTGAAAGAGTAGAGGGCCTCGAGATTCGAGGTCCGTCCCTCCGATTAACCGATTAATTCAAATACGCCGGCTGCTCCCATTCCGCCGCCGATACACATGGTGACGATACCGAATTGCTGGTTTCTGCGTTTCATTTCATGTACCAGTGAAAGGGTCAGCTTCGCGCCGGTACAGCCCAGTGGGTGACCGAGAGCGATGGCCCCGCCATTCACGTTTACTCGTTCTTCATCCAACCCCAGCTGACGGATGACCTGGATGGACTGGGAAGCGAATGCTTCATTCAGTTCAAATAATCCGATATCCGAAAGCTCAAGTCCTGCCATCTTAAGTGCCCGCGGGATTGCTTTCACAGGGCCGATCCCCATGATTTCAGGCGGTACGCCCGCTACTGCGAAACTTCTGAATTTCGCCATCGGCTGCAGACCTAATGATCCTGCCTTTTCACGGTCCATCACCATGACGGCCGCTGCTCCGTCACTCGTTTGTGATGAGTTCCCTGCCGTTACAGAGCCCTTTACATTGAAAGCCGGTCGTAATTTAGCGAGAACCTCAGAGCTTGTTTCTGCCCGGACCCCTTCATCTTTTGAAAATTGGAAGGATTTTTCGACAAGCTTATTGTCACCGCTTACTGAACGATGAAGCACATCGACTGGGACGATCTCATCGTCAAACTTCCCTTCAGAAATCGCCTTGGCCGCTTTTTGGTGGCTTCGTACGGCAAAGGCATCCTGATCTTCACGGGATACGCCGAACTTTGTTGCAACCTGCTCAGCTGTATGACCCATGCTCATGTAATATTGAGGAGCGTTTTCAGCAAGCTTCGAGTTCGGACGAACCACATGGCCCATCATCGGGACAAGACTCATGGATTCCGCTCCACCGGCGATCGCCGTATCAGAGTGACCGAGCATGATTTTTTCTGCCGCATAGGCAATGGATTGTAATCCTGATGAACAGTAACGGTTGATGGTGATTGCCGGTACGGAATCAGGAAGACCTGCAAGTCCTCCGATATTCCGTGCCATATTCAACCCTTGCTCTGCTTCCGGCATCGCACACCCGATAATCAAGTCATCGATGTTCCCTTCATAATTACCTGCTCGCTTAAGGGTTTCTTTCACTACTAGTGCTCCAAGATCATCCGGTCTTACCTGAGCCAATGATCCTTTTCGAGATTTTCCGACTGGTGTTCTTGCACCAGCGACAATGACTGCTTCGCGCATAATATTCCCCCGCTTTCTCCTATGATTGAAACGCTGATTAGTTGCGTAATGGTTTTCCTTTTACAAGCATGTGCTGCATTCTTTGCTGAGACTTAGGCTGTGCAACAAGGCTTAGGAACGCTTCTCTTTCAAGATCCAACAGATACTGTTCGTCGACTTCTGTTCCGTATGGTACTTTTCCGCCTGCAATCACATAAGCAAGCTTCTTCGCAATCATCAAATCGTGGTCTGAAATGAAGCCTGACTGGAACATGGACTGAGCTCCAAGAAGAAGAGTTGCATATCCCGGCTCACCTACGACCGGAACCTTTTTACGGATCGGAGCCGAGTAACCGGCTTCTGATAGGCTTAATGCTGCCTGTTTTGCATCGTATAGTAAATGATCATTGTTTACGCTTACTCCATCGGCTTTATTCAAGAAGTTATTATCCCTTGCTTCATCCCCGGATGTGGAAACCTTCGCCATGGCAATCGTTTCGAATACTTTATTGGCCACTTTCTGAAGATCGAATTCCACTCCGTTTGGAAGGTTGGCTAAGTGCTTCATATAAAGCTCTTTATTTCCACCGCCTCCAGGGATCAATCCAACACCGACTTCGACTAAGCCCATGTAGGTTTCCATCGACGCCTGGATGTGGGCAGCCGGTAAGCAGACTTCGCTTCCTCCGCCTAATGTCATACCGAATGGTGCCGCCACAACCGGTTTAGAAGAATATTTGATCTTCATCATCGCCTGCTGGAAGTGCCGTACAACCATGTCGATTTCAAAGACATTGTCATCCTGCGCTTCCATGAGGATCATGGCAAGGTTTGCCCCCACACAGAAGTTCTTGCCCTGGTTCCCAATGACGAGTCCTTTGTAGTTCTTCTCTACTTCATCAACGGCAAAATTGATCATTTGAGTGATATCCATGCCGATGGCGTTATTTGGGGAATGGAATTCAAGAAGGGCAATTCCGTCCCCGATGTCGATCAGGCTCGCCCCGGAATTCTTTTTGATGAGCTTTCCTGAGTTCTTCAGCGCCTTTAAGTCGATCGCCTTCGGGTTACGTTCTACAAGTCGATAGTCGCCATTGTGATAGAAGTAACGCTCACCATTTTCCTCTTTATAGAATGTGGAGTTGCCTTCTGAAAGCATCGTCTCCACCCATTGTGGTACAGTGCGGCCTTCTTCCTTCATACGGGTTACTGATTTTTCAACTCCGATGCTATCCCATGTTTCAAATGGTCCCATTTCCCATCCGAAGCCCCATTTCATGGCTTGGTCGATGCCCACGATGTCATCTGCAATTTCACCATGCAGCTCGGCTGAATACGTTAAGACCGGAGACACGATATTCCACAGTAGTGACCCTGCCTGATCTTTTGCATAGACAAGTGATTTGATTTTATTTTTTAAGCCCTTTTCATTTTTCGCCATTTCAAGTGAAGCTGTTTTCAGCTTTTGGCGGGGCTGATAGTCCATCGTTTCAGGATTAAGCTCCAGGATTTCTTTCCCTTTCTTAAGGAAGAAGCCTTGCCCGCTCTTACTTCCAAGCCAGCCGTTCTCAAGCATTTTCTGCATGAATGCAGGTACTTCAAACACCTTCTGTTCTTCGCCTTCCACTTGGTCATACACATTCTTTGCAACATGTGCGAATGTATCAAGTCCTACGACATCAAGTGTACGGAAAGTGGCGCTTTTCGGTCTTCCGATCGTCGGTCCTGTAATGGAGTCGACTTCCCCTACAGAGTAGCCGCCTTTTAACATTTCCTGCACCGTGATCAGTAAGCCATACGTTCCGATACGGTTCGCAATGAAGTTTGGCGTATCCTTTGCCATGACGACACCCTTACCGAGGACGTCTTCACCAAATGTCTTCATGAAACTTACGACTTCCGGATCCGTCTTTTTCGTCGGGATCACTTCAAGAAGCTTCAAGTAACGTGGCGGATTGAAGAAATGTGTGCCAAGGAAATTCTTCTGGAAGTCTTCTGACCGTCCTTCCGACATCGCCTCGATTGAAATCCCTGACGTATTGGAACTGATGATGCTTCCCGGTTTGCGGTAGCGTTCCACTTGTTCGAATACTTTCTTCTTAATATCTAAATTCTCAACGACTACTTCGATGACCCAGTCACAATCACTGATATATTGAAGGTCATCCTCGAAGTTACCTGCCGTAATAAGTGAAGCATTCTGTTTTGAGGTGAGTGGTGCCGGTTTTTGTTTAAAGAGCTTTTTTAAAGCGTTTTCACTAAACTGATTACGAAACGCTTTGCTCTCTTCTGTCAATCCCTTTGCTTTATGTTCGTCTGTCAATTCTCTTGGTACGATATCTAATAACATTGTCGGGATGCCGATATTTGCAAGATGCGCGGCTATTCCTGAACCCATGACTCCTGATCCTAACACTGCGGCTTTCTGAATTCTACGAACCAATGGTATTTCCCCCTTATTCACACTTTGAATGAATACTCATTCATTTTTCACTTAAAAAAAAGACTCGAATGAGTTCCTGTTACATCTAATATATCGGATTTTCTAAAATATCGCAATATTTAAAGAGTTAAATTTACAAAAAATTCGCTATTGTCTCCCACACCTACATGGGCAATCGTCTAAATCAACCTATTCATCCACCCAAGTCCACGTGCCTGCACACAAGCGCCAACCTATTCTCTCCTATTATATATATGAAATTTTGGAGGGACGGACCTTGGGTAGACAACCATTTCTGCTCCCATTTTTTTATTGAAAGCCCGCTTTCAAAGGATTTTTAGGTTCTGGCGTCTTCGTTTCCACTGAAAATCGGAGGTCCGTCCCTCATATTTTTTTTACGATCCGGGAATGTTAGGAGTGGAGGTGTTCGAGATGGCGAAGCAGAAGAAGGATCCTTCTAAGGCTGGGGTTAGTGCAGCGAGTGTGAAGGGGGATGCCGGTCCGACGGTTGAGATGGATGGCGGCGGCAAGCGTAATAGTCAAAACAATCAATTTAAGAAGCAACCATAGGAATTGGAGATGGCACCTGATTAATATGATCGGGTGCTGTTTTTTATGGGGCGTTCTCCCCTCTCCCATACAAAAATTAACTTTGCCTTCCCGTCCATTTTAAAGTAAACTATTACTATCAATTTAAAGACGTCAGACCTCCTACTTCGCCAACAACATCATGAACAAAGTAGCACGTCTGTTTTTTTAAGCACACGAATGATAACGTTTACAGATAAGGAGATTATGTGAATGAAGCGCAGATTTTTGTTTTTTACGATTGGACTTTTCATTTTAACAATGGGGGTTGCCCTGATCATTAAGTCGGGGCTCGGAGCCTCTGCGTGGGATGCCCTTGCGGTTGGGGAGTCGAATATGTTCGGATTTACCGTAGGGACGGCCATTTTTATCAACGGGATTGTGTTGATCGGTCTCAATGCTCTCATTATGAAAAAGAAACCCGATATCCTCGCGGCAGGATCGATTCTTGTCATTGGCCTGTTAATCGATTTTTGGCTGCTCGTTGTCTTTAACAATTATGCACCTGGGATTATTTGGAATCAACTGGTTGCCCTTGCTTCCGGAATTTTGACGATGGGGCTTGGAATTGCGATTTACCTTCAGGCGAAGTTCCCGGCAAGTCCGATGGATACCCTTATGGTTGCCATCCATACACGTTTCGGGTTAAACCTTCGTAACTCCCGGATCATCAGTGAAGGATTTGCCCTTTCCCTGGCATTCCTCTTTAAAGGGGATATCGGAATCGGGACAATCATTGTCACCCTTACATTAGGATTCGTCGTTCAATACAGCTTCCCGATATTCGAACAGCTCTTCGAGAAAAAAACAATAGGAAAAGCAGCCGTTTCTGCTGACTGATCTTAATCCAAAAAAGCAATCTTTCCAAAAGGGAAGATTGCTTTTTTCTATCATGCCGGATCATTTTCTCATGAGGGGCTTACTTTTCCTTTTTCATTCAACAGTTTATTGACACGCTTTCTTTGACTTTTATCAGCCATTACATAAAGTGTATCGCCTGCTTTAATCATGGTGTCCCCTGTGGGAGTGATCAATTCATTGTATCGTATGACCGCAGAAATCAACGTTTTTTCAGGGAGATCGATGTCTTTGATCATCCTATTCGTAATATAGGCATCGTCATTAATGAGTACTTCAAGCATTTCATTATTTGTTTTCCCGATGGAAACGAGTTCGATGCTGTGGGCGATCGGCGGTTTTTCTTCTCCCGCAAGCTTAAGATAGTTTGCCAGAGGGGAGATCGTCGTTCCCTGGATGAGAGCAGAGAGCAGAACGACGAAAAACACAACGTTGAAGATGACTTCGCTGTTTTCAATGCCTGCTACCATCGGATACGTTGCCAATACGATCGGGACCGCTCCCTTTAAGCCTGCCCAGGAAATGAAGAACTTCTCTTTAATGGTGAAGTTCCTTTCCAGCGCTAAGCTCAAATAGACTCCGAGAGGTCTCGCTACCACAATCAACAGAATCGCAAGTATGATACCCTGCCACGCAATTCCCGGCAGGTGCTGTGGGAAGACCAGCAATCCAAGGAGGATGAACATGACGATCTGCATCATCCACGCGAATCCTTCATTGAAACGGACAATGGAATGGCGGTAGGTGAGCTCCTTATTCCCGACGACGATTGCCATGATATACACGGCCAGGAGACCACTCGCCTCCAGGATGCTTGTGAAGGCATAAGTAAAAATGGCAAGGGAGATGGACAGGACCGGATACAGTCCGGATGAATCAAGGTTGATTCGATTGATGATCCATACGGATGCCAGACCCAGTACCAGACCAAGTACCAAGCCCATTCCCATCTGCCAAAAGAAGCTCAGGATCAGGGAAGCGGGGTTCAATCCAGGGAATTGAATCAATTGTAAAAATGCTACAGTTAAGAAAATGGCCATGGGGTCGTTACTGCCGGACTCTGCTTCCAGTGTGGAAGATATCTTCGGTTTGATGTTCTTGTTCCCAAGTACGGAGAACACCGCTGCAGCGTCGGTTGAACCAACGATCGCCCCAAATAACATTCCTTCCAGCCAGCTCACTCCAAGTATATACTTGGCTGCCACCCCGATGGATACGGTGGTTGCCACCACCCCGATGGTTGCCAGTGAAAGGGCGGGCTTATACACCTTTTTCACATTCCCCCATTCCGTTTGAAGACCACCCTCGAACAAAATGATGATGAGTGCAAGCGTACCGATAAATTGAGTCATAGGGGCGTTATCGAAGAAAAAGTATGTATTTAAGACCATTCCCACGATGATGAACAGAATCAATGAGGGGACGCCTAATCGTGTGGAGAATTTAGCGGTGATCACACCGACCAGTAGCAAGAGGCCAAGGAGCAGGGTCAAATTATCAATGGTAATTTCCATATTATCGCCTCTGATTTCATGAAGATTATTCCCTTTCATTATATAACATTGTGAATTACGTAACAAATATTACACCTTACTCACCAGCTATTATAAATGTTTACCCATAATGATGTATTCATGTGGGACGTTCGGATAAAAACCTTCCCGGATGATCTTAAATCCCCCGGCATGATAAAAGGCGATGGCCGTGTGATTGTCTTTGCGAGTCGTGAGGAGGACCCGTTTTTCTTTTCGATTTTGCAATAATTGCTCTACCAATAGCTTCCCGATTCCCCTGCCTCTGTATGCCGGGTCGACACCCAGTTCCACCAGCTCCATGCAATCTTTCATCCATTCACGCTCGGAATGTAAATGACGTGCCAACAATCCATGATAGTATTGACCCTTTTTTGAAGAATAACCATAAATGTATCCTGCCACTTGTTCGTCAATAATGGCGAGGTATCCTTCAAAATGGGGATACGTGGAATGCCGTTTGAATTGGTCTTCCATGCCTCTCGGATCCACCTGAAACAGCCTGCAATATAACGAAATCATTTTCTTGAAATACTTTCCTTCCACCCGAAAAGGAACGATCTTCATTCTCCCTGCCTCCCATCGCCTATAAATAAATAAGACCCTATGAGATCCATAGAGTCTTCATCTTACTTACTATTATTTCTTCATGACCCCTTTTAGAACAAAGGCGACGTTGGCTGGTCTTTCAGCCAGTCTTCTCATAAAGTATCCATACCAGTCCGTGCCGTATGGGACATAGACGCGCATTTTGTAGTCTTCCTTGACCAGTTCATGCTGACGTTCCACACGGATTCCGAAAAGCATCTGGAACTCGAATTGATCACGCGGGATCTTGTATTCTTCTACAAGTCTCTTGGTATATTCGATCATCTCATCATCATGGGTGGCGATTGCCGTATAATTCCCGTTCAACAGATGAGTCTTGATGATTTTTTTAAAATTCTCGTCCACGTCCTTCTTTTCCGGGAACGCAACTTCAGATGACTCTTTATAAGCCCCTTTTACAAGACGCAGATTGGGGGAATACGCATTCAAATCATCGATATCCTTTTCTGTTCTATATAAATAGGCTTGGATGACCGTTCCGATATTATCATATTCCGACTTCAGACGTTTGAATATATCAATGGTCTTTCCACAACGGGAGTAGTCTTCCATGTCAATGGTTACGAATACGTTCTGTTTGGTTGCTTCATCAAGAATCAATCTCATATTCTTCATGACAACCTCTTCAGAGATATCCAGTCCCATTGAAGTCATTTTAAGGGATAGCTGAGAGTCGAGTTTCTCTCTCCCGATGGCACGAATCGCCTCTACACATTCAAGGGCCATTTCGTTTGCTTCACGCTCATTGTCCACAAACTCTCCCAAATAGTCGATCGTGACAACAAGATTCTGACTATTCAGCTCGCGAATAACTTCAACTGCCTGCAGGATGGAAGACCCCGCAACAAATCGACCGGCACCAAAGCGCAGGCCATACTTTTTGGCAAGTTTCGTCATCGGCTTATTTTTTGAAAGGAATAAAAAGAAATTACGCATTGCTTGCTCCATGTTGCTTACCCCCTGAAAAAAACATATATATGCTACTATGAAACCGTTTTCTTTATTGCTAAAAAAGAGAAGGTTCACACTATTAGTATATTTACCAATATTTTATCACCTTTTAAACGTTTTGAATATACTTTCAATACTTTCTTAGTAGAATATTATCGAAATTTGTAAATACGTGAATAAGTATGTTGGATAGTAGGAAAAATAACCTTTGCCTTCTGATGATACCGCTTTCTTACCGCGCCGTATACAGGGTAATTTTACCTATCCGAAAGCAACTAATAAAGGGTATCGAAGACTAAAAAAGGAAACGGAGGAATGGAATATGCAACAACAACCTCAACAAGGGAGCCAGCAGCAAACGTACACACAGCCGCCGCATATGCTCACTACGAAGGATTCACTTTATTTAAATGACATGCTTGCCTGGAATCTGACTGCCATGAAGAAATGTCATTTTGCAGCTGCTCACTGTCAGGATACGGAGATTAAAGCGGAGCTCGATAAATGCGGCCAAATGCATCAGCGCCATTACCAGCAGCTGCTTGCCCATCTAAATACGACCAACCAAAATATGATGTAGAAAGGAGTCCTTAAACCATGAATCAACAGAATCAGCAAAAAATCCAAAACCCTCAAACGCAAGTGCCTGAAACGCCACAAATGAATGATCGCGACTTCATTACGGATGTCCTGTCCCATGAAAAATATATGACGGCTTCTTATTGTACGGCTTTGAATGAAGCAAGCCATCAAGCTTTATATCAGGATCTCCTGACGATTTTCAACGAAACGCAAAATGCCCAACGAGAATTATACAATGAAATGTTCCGCAAAGGCTGGTACAAGCTGGAGGCTGCCGACAGTCAAAAAATCCAGCAGTCCTATCAGCAGCATCAGCAATATGCTTCTCAGTTCCCATATGGGTATGGCGGTCAGGTCCAGTAATGAACGGAAGGCAGACCCTGGTCTGCCTTTTTTTGTTGGAGGTAAAAGTGCGTGAGGGAAGATTGAATCTGCTGCCCACCAGAATCCAATAAAAAAGCACCCTCTTCACATCAAAAGGGTACTTTTTCAATCAGTATTGTCATTCATCTTTTTTCTTCCTGCTCATTTCCGCCCGATGTGCTTCATTCATCTCTTTGATCTCCCCGACGATCCGTTTCATTTCATCTTTCCCCTCCGGATAGAGAGAATTCCAATGTTTCACCAGTGCCGGCATGTTTTTGGCGATGAATGAGTAAAGAGCGTATTGTGTCACCATTTCTTTCTTGACGGCGTCGGTTTCACCCACCAATAGTTCCGTGTACTTTTCAAGCAAAGCATCAAATTGTTCAGGGAATTCCTTCATTGCGTTAGCCTCCTTACGAATGATGAATCAGGTCTTTTTAACCATACAGGTCTGTGGACAAGTTTTACAGCGATATTGTTCCCCGTTCTCTAGTCTGTAGGAGAAGCAGCAAGTTTTTCTGACACGCATTTTTTCCGTTTTTCCCTCTACATTTACTTTCCTGCTATAATATCTGGCCAGTGGATTGCTATGGTAGTTTCCGAACCATAAGCTGTTTTCATCTGAAAGGAGCATCCATAAATGGTTATCACGCCCGCTCCCCTTCCCTTCGTTCAAAAGAAAATCATCGTTCTCAAATATCCAGAATACATATATGGCGATGTTTTCCCAAAGAATCAGATTGGATAGCTTTGTGGCATTTTTAATCGACTGAATCACTTGATCGAGATGATCCCGGAAAATGGATTGAATGAACGTGTTCCTTTCCTCAAGGGATGTAAACTCCGTCACCGATGCATCCTTCAAGTGAAATTGAGGCATCCATAATCCATTTTTCTCCCCATCGACCATGATCAGGTTTTCAGGATTGAGATTCAATTTCTTATTCCAGTATGTCATGGTCATTAAACCCATTGCGGCTACAAACGCATAGCGCTTCATAAATATGGATGCTGCCACTTTAAGGTCGTCCGTCCCGATCAGGGAGCGACGATGAGATAAATAGGCTTTCATCTTTCCACCATCCAGGAATGAGGTTGCCTCTTCCCCTATTAAATCAGGGGCGGTCGCATGAAAGCGGTATTTCCTTAAGAATTCCCACTGCTGTTCTGTGAGGGTGTTCATCCTGTTTCCACTGCGTCTTTCAAGATGCAGCGTCCTTTACCGAACGGGATGCATAGAGGCGTACCGAATAATGGGTCCCGGGACACCTGACAGTCCATATCGAATACGTTTTTCACGAGCTCACAGCTGATCACTTCTTCAGGTTTTCCTTGAGCATAGATCTGTTTATCCCGGATCGCCACGATATTATGGGCGTATCTGCAGGCAAGGTTCAGGTCATGAAGAACCATGACGATGGTGCGCTGCTCTTTCTCATTCAGTTCGAATAATAAGTCCAGGATCTCAATCTGGTGGGTCATATCAAGATATGTCGTTGGCTCATCCAACAGGATGATGTCTGTATCCTGGGCAAGTGTCAAGGCGATCCACGCGCGCTGCCTCTGCCCTCCCGATAGTTCATCCACTTTCCGGTGCTGCAGCTCCTCCATCTTGGTTGCTTTCAACGCGTCCTGGACGATTTCTTCATCTTTCTGTGACCATTGCTTGAGCCAGGTTTGATGAGGGTAGCGCCCCTGCTTGACGAGCTGGAGGACGGTCAGCCCTTCTGGAGCCGTTGGGGATTGAGGAAGGATGGCCATTTTACGAGCGACTTCCTTCGTTGATAAACGTGAGATTGCCTCCCCATCCAACAGGACCGATCCCTGCTTCGGCTTAAGCAGACGGGCGATGGAACGGAGAAGCGTGGATTTCCCACAGCCATTTCCGCCGATGAAGACCGAGATTTCCCCTTGTGGAATGTCAATATTCAATTCATCGATGATCGTCCGTTCCCCGTAAGATAGAGTCAAATCCTTCGTTTGTAGTACGTCACTCATCTATGGCCAACTCCTTTAAGAATTTCTTGTTTTGAATAAAAGATAGATAAAATACGGTGCGCCAATCGCTGCCGTAAAGACACCGGCCGGGACTTCTAGGGGCAGGAAGAGTGTCCTGCCGATCAAGTCTGCCACCATGACGAGGATCCCTCCGATCAGGGCTGCAGTCGGAAGCAGCGCCCCGAAAGAAGAACCGACCATCCTCCTTGCCATATGGGGAGCCATCAAGCCTACAAAGCCGATTCCACCGGCAAATGCGACCGCTCCCCCCACTAACGCTGTTGACATAAGAAGGAGAAAGAACCGCTGACGTTGAACATTCCCTCCAACACTAGTGGCGATTTCTTCACCTAGTTCCTGTATATTCAGCTGACGGGTAATAAAGAAGCTTAACAGGATAAAGACCAGGCTCCAAGGAAGCAGGATCCACACATCCTGCCAGTCAGAACCGTTCACTGTACCCGTGATCCAGATATTTGCCTGACTGGCCCTGTAGATCGGGCCGAGTATCATAAGAAGTGTGGTCAAGGCTTGAGTCAAAGCTGAGATACCAATACCGATCAGAACGAGTCTGACAGGTGATACCCCTTTTCGCCAGGCTAAAAAGTAAACCAGAAAGGCAATGACTGTCGCGCCGATGAATGCAGCAACCGGCAGCCATTTAATGCTGACCATCAACGTATTATCATCATTGCTGAAAAGGGTAAGAAACGCTACGACAGCCGCTCCCGCTCCGCCTGTGATTCCAATGATGTCCGGTGAAGCAAGAGGGTTGCGTATCATCCCTTGAAGGATTCCACCGGCAACGGCCAGCGCCATCCCGGCAAGCAGTGCAATGAGGATACGCGGCAGGCGGAATGACGTCACCACGAGGTGCTCCAGGCTCGTCCCCCCTCCAAAGAAGACACTTATCACCTTCCATGGGGCAATCTTCAAGTCCCCTATCCCTGTACTCATGATCAGAACGAGAAATGTAATCAAACCCAGGATGGTTATTTTTTTGAGTGCTGAAAGATCCACAAGCATCGAAATACGGTCCTGAAGCCATCGTTTTCCTATAAATCGATTCATCGGTTAAAACCCCTTCCTTGCCACATACACGAAGAATGGTGCGCCGATGATGGCGGTCATGACACCGACGGGCACTTCCTGGGGCATGATGATGTACCGTGCTCCAATGTCAGCAACCAGTAATAAGATCGCTCCGAGAAGTCCCGAGAAAGGAATCAGCCACCTGTGGTCTACCCCGATGATCTTCCTTGCTACATGCGGGATGACAATCCCGATAAAACCGATGGGACCGGCAACGGCAACGGAACCACCCGCCAAGAGGACGACAACCATCAAAGCAAGAAATTTAATCAAGTTCGTTTTCAGCCCGAGTCCTTTCGCCACATCTTCCCCCATGGCAAGGATATTCATCTTGCCGGCAATAAAGAGAGCAAGAATCCATCCAGCCACTATATATGGAAAGACCCCGCTCAATATATCCAAACTTCTTCCCTGGACAGATCCCGCGAGCCAGAATAACACCTGCTCGAGTGCCGCTTCATTCAAGACAAGCAATCCCTGTGTAAAGGAGGAAAACATAGCAGTGATCGCCGCTCCAGCAAGTGTCAGCTTCATCGGCGTCAAGCCTTTATTCCCTGCAGAACTGATGATGAATACGCCGACCGCTGCAATGGCCGCACCAAGAAACGCGAGCCACGTAAAGGATTGCAGGTTGGTTATGCCAAAAAGCGTAACCGCTACGACCACCATAAAAGCTCCTCCTGCATTGATTCCGAAAATCCCTGGAGATGCGAGAGGGTTATTGGTCAATGTTTGCATCAAAACCCCTGAAATCGCAAGGGATGCACCGACTGCCGCCGCAATCAGCGCCCTTGGTAACCGGATGGTCTGAAGCACGATATGCTCCGTCGATCCAGTCGGGTTGGAAAAAGCCTCGACCGCTGTTTGCCAACTTGTATCCGTGTATCCGTATACAATACTGATCCCGATGCACAGGATAAGAAAAAGAAGTGTTCCTATAAATAAAAGAAGCTTTTTTTGAATGTTCATTATGTGCTAACCTTTCTTTTCCTTAAAGGAAAGGAAATCAATTAAACAATTACGTACTGTTCTTCCCTTTCTATTTTAAAGAAGAATAAAAGGAGCGTCAATGATTTTGAAAATCATTATCATTTAGGTATTGACAATGAAAACCTTCTCAACTACCATTATGAGTGTAAATGATAATCATTATCATCGATAAAAACCATATCAGGGGGATCTACATATGAAATTAAAAAGCTTACTATCTTTACTGCTGATTTCTACGCTTCTCTTTCTTGCTGCCTGCGGAAATAAAGAAGAAAAAGATGAGTCTGCAGGAAGTGATAAGAATGAAGAAACGTATACAGTGAAACATGCAATGGGTACGACGGAAATCAAAGGAACGCCAAAGAAAGTTGTCATCCTCACAAATGAAGGAACAGAGGCCCTCCTTGCCATGGGTGTCACTCCTGTCGGTGCCGTTCAATCGTGGACAGGTGATCCTTGGTATGACCACATCGCCGACAAGATGAAAGACGTTGAAGTCGTCGGGACAGAGAGCGAATTAAACATGGAAGCGATCGCAAAGCTTCAACCGGACCTGATTATCGGGAACAAGATGCGGCAGGAAGAGCAGTACAATCAGTTGAAAGACATCGCTCCAACCGTCATGGCTGAAACATTACGCGGTAACTGGAAAGAAAATTTCGAGTTATATGCCAAAGCACTGAATAAGGAAGAAAAGGGTCAGGAAGTATTGGCGGAGTACGATCAGCGAATTGAAGATCTGAAAGGGAAACTCGGAGACAAACTGAACCAAGAAGTTTCCATGGTCCGCTTTTTAGCTGGAGATGTAAGAATTTATCATAAAGATTCATTCTCTGGTGTGATTTTGGATCAATTAGGGTTCGCACGTCCTGAAGGTCAGGATGTAGATGACTTTGCAGAAAAGGGTGTCACGAAAGAACGCATCCCGGCAATGGACGGAGATGTCCTATTCTACTTCACATATGAAACCGGCGATGGCGAAGCGAACAAACTTGCGGAAGAATGGCTGAACGATCCGTTGTTCAAAAATCTTGAAGTAGCAAAACAAGACAAGGTATATGAAGTAAGTGACGCGATTTGGAACACGGCAGGCGGAGTCCTGGCAGCGAATGCGATGCTTGATGATATTGAAAAGTATTTCTTGGAACAGGAATGAACGACATATATTAAAGAGCCGAAAAGGGCATGTCCCTTTCCGGCTTTTTTTATTTCCTGATTTTCGGGGATCGCTTTACGTATTTTTCCTCTCCACCCTTCCTTTCTCATAATTCTCCTTTTTTCAGGTAACACTACAGGATAGACCATACATCGGACATGAGGGATTAGTATGTTTTCATTCTTTAAGAACAAGAAAAACAGCGATAAGAACAGTAAAAAGCAATCATATGAAAGTCTGAAAAAGGAAGCGGAGAAATCTGCCGATTATAAACAGGCCTTTTACCAGAATCCACATACAGGGGTGAAGTTCAGTCTGCACTTCGTCACGACGTTGATTGATGGAAAGATCCTGCAGGAGGATGTCCTTCCTTCCTTGCTTTCAAAGGATTTCCACTCTTTCGATGATTTAAAAACCCTGGTCCCTGTATTGGATATTCAAATTTCCACAGATGAAACTCAAATCGAACAGAAGCTGTATAACGGATATACCCTCCTGACAATGGATGCTTCCAACCGAAAATTCGCCTTCATCGCGACGAAGAACGAAATGGGCAGGAAAGTCTCTCAGCCGGAAGTGGAGTTCAGTGTGGTCGGACCCAAGGAGGCATTCGTAGAGTCTCTCAGTGATAACCTGAACCTGCTAAGAAAGCGGCTGCCCATCAAGGAACTGCTAGTGGAAGAATTCAATCTCGGAACACTCACCCATACCCGGGTTGTGTTGCTGTATATTGATGGACTTGCAGATGAAGCAAACGTCAATACGGTCCGGCAACGATTACGGGATATCGACTTTGATCAAATCATGGACAGTTCATTCATTGAACAGCTGATTGCCGATAATGGCAAGTCCCCCTTCCCCCAGCTATTGGACTCGGAACGACCTGACCGGGTAGCGTCCGTGCTTGCCGAGGGCAAAGTTGCCATCATGGTGGATGGATCGCCGCATGCTCTGATCGGACCAACCACTCTCGTAGAGTTTTTTAACGCATATGAGGATTATTTCTTGAATTTCTTCATTTCTTCTTTCCTGCGTCTGGTTCGTGTATTTGCCGTGGCATTCTCCATCTTGATCACACCCATTTATGTAGCGGCCTTGACCTATCATTATGAGCTCATCCCGAAGGATTTAATGGCGACACTCATCACTTCAAGACAAGAGATCCCTCTGCCTCCTATTCTCGAGGCATTGTTTCTTGAGTTGACGATTGAGCTGCTCCGGGAAGCAGGGGCACGCCTTCCGACCAAGGTCGGTCAGACTATCGGTATCGTTGGAGGTATCGTCATCGGGACGGCATCCGTTGAAGCGGGGATCACGAGTAATGTACTGCTCATATTGGTGGCGCTTGCTGCCCTTGCTTCTTTTACCACTCCGGTTTACCGGATGAGTAATACGATCCGTCTACTTCGTTTTCCCTTCTTATTGTTCGCACAACTCTGGGGACTGCTTGGGATCGTTTACTGTTTCTGCCTTCTGATGGGACATCTCCTGCAATTGACGTCTCTCGGCAGACCGTTTTTGGAACCTCTTTTCCCACCACGGGTAAAAGACTTGAAAGATGCACTCATTCGCCTTCCCTTCAGCAGACAAGGTGGCCGTCCGGAATATCTGCGCACCAAGAAACCGTTCAGGTTCCGTCCCTCTGAAGGGAAGAAAAAGCTTGATATCGACGAATAATGGTTGGAGGTGATCAAATGCTGCCGATTCCGGATAGAAGAAAAATATCGCCGTTCATGGTCTTCTTTCTCATTCACGCCATTCAAGTAGGGGCAGGGGTCCTCGGATTCCAACGTATCATTTCAAAAAATGCTGGCTATGATGGATGGATTTCTGTCATTCTTGCAGGTATATTCACTCACGTTATCATGTTTTTCATGTATCAGATTTTAAATAGGGTGGATGGAGACCTTGTATCTGCCCACACTCTTGTATTCGGAAAGTGGATCGGAAAAATATTCAGTCTCTTCTTCGTCATCTATTTCAGTTTACTGGTGATTACCATTATGCGTACGTATATCGAGGTATTACAGGTGTGGATGTACCCAAGATTGAGTACGTTCTTCTTTTCATTGCTCTTTCTTGTCCTTGTTTATTATATTGTCAACGGCGGGGTAAGGACCGTGACCGGAACGGCCTTTTTCGGGATCTTTCTCCCCAGTTATCTCATATTAACGTTTGCCTTCACCTTTAAATATGCAGACTTCCGGAATATCCTGCCTGTCTTTGACCATACGGTGAAGGATCTATTGATTTCCACCAAGAACATGTCCCTGACGTATTTAGGCTATGAATCCATTTTACTTCTTTATCCTTTTGTGAAAGATGCTAAAAAATCTCAGAAATATGCCCACTGGGCGCTATTTACGACCACTACCCTTTATACCATTCTAGCCATTGTTTCTTTTGCGTTTTTCAGTCAGAAACAGCTGGAAAAGACCGTTTGGGCGACCCTCTCCATGTGGAAGATCGTCGAAATGCCGTTCGTGGAACGATTTGAGTATATCGGCATTGCCAATTGGTGCTTGATCATCCTTCCAAACGTATGTATTGCGATCTGGTGTGCCAGCAGGATCCTAAAACGGATGACTCCACTGAAGCACAGGCATTCGTTATGGATCATCTGCCTGCTATGCTTATCCGCCCTCACCTTTTTCGCTGACAGGAAACAAGTGAATTTCCTGAATACGGTATCAGGGCAGATTGGGTTTTACATTAACTATTTTTACATTCCTGCTCTTCTGTTGCTTGTGATCATCATGAAGAAAGTGAGGAATAAACAATGAAACGTACATGTTTGCTCACAGCTATTCTCATTTGTTTCTTTTTTCTGACAGGGTGTGTGGAGAAGGAAATCCTGGACGACCTATATATCGAAACAGGGAAAGCCTACGACTATGTGGGAGAGGATAGGATCAGGGGAACGGCCCTCTTCCCGATTTACTTAGCCGATAAATCGATTCAAAACGGGACGCTGTCTGCAGAAGCCTCCTCTACGAGGGAAGTGCTCGAGAAATTGGAAAGAAGATCACAGCAGCCTCTGGTCCGCGGAAGCCTGGACGTCGTTTTGGTTGGGGAGGATCTTGCCAGAAAAGGAATCATCGATATCGGTGACTCCCTTCAAAGGGATGCGAGTGTGGGGGCCAGGCTATATCTGACTGTGACGGAAGGGGAAGCCGGTGAGCTCATAAAAGGGAATTACGGATTGCGAGGGAACGGGACATACCTCTCCAATCTGATTCATCACAATATCACCCGGAGAGAACTGCCCGAAACCAATCTTCATATGTTCATCTATGACTATTTCCAGGAAGGTCAGACACCCTATCTGCCAATCTTGAAACAACTGTCCAATGAAAGTGTGGGTATCACGGGCGTCGCTTTATTCGACAAAGACAAAATGGTCAAAAAGATTCCTGCCAAGGATATGTTTTTCTTCAAACTGCTAGTGGATAAGTATGCTGAAGGTAGTCACGTCATCAAGATGGGACAAGAAAAGAGCAGTGGTCATGTGGAAAAGTCCATCGAGGCCTCTGTGACCAGTCTCATCTCCAAGAATAAAATCATCGTCAAGCACCATGCCGATCCTGTGGAAGTGACGATCCGGATCAAAATCAGAGGGATCATCCGTGAGTATACCGGTAAGAGATTGACTCCCGATAAAGTGATCCAAGTGGAGAAACAAATGAAAAAAGATATTGAAAAAAATGGGATGAAAATGCTGAAAGAATTCCAGGAACTTGGCATCGATCCAGTCGGCATCGGACAAATCCAAAAGCACGGCGTACGGGGATTTGATTTCAAGGAATGGGAAGACAGCATATATCCGCGTGTGAAATTCAATGTTGACGCCAGGATTCAGATTTTAGAAGCCGGGACGGTGGAATAAGATATGGAAAAGGGCTCCCATCATGTCAGGGAGCCCTTTTTTTCATTTCATATTGATGACTCGTCCGGATGCTGCACTTTCTTTACATGCTTCGATGATGGTGATGACTTCCAAAGCATCTTCCGGGTCGACGGGGAGAGGATGATTTTCTCTTATCGCCCCGTACACACCCAGGTAAAATTGAGTGTAGTCCCCTTTTTCTGATGGAATGACTTCAGATGTCACCTCTTCACCTGTTATGGTCGTAAGGACACCCCAATTTTCCTCGTCTTCGATTCCCCATTCTTCAGAAACAGGATTCTTTCCTGCCTTAAGGTCATCTTCCTGACGATCCATACCATGCTTCACAAAGCTGCCTTTCAGCCCATGAACCTGATAGCGTGGCCCGGGATCCAATACGATGGAACGTGAATACAGCTGAACCCTCATGACGTCATATCCGAGGGTGATGAGGAAGTAGTCCTCGGCCTTTTCCGGATTTCGTTGCGGAAACACATCCGCCTGGACCCATTTAGGTTTCCCGAACAGAGTGAGTACCTGATCCAACAGATGAGAGCCAAGATCATAAAGGACGCCTGCCCCTTCAATCTTATTCTCTTTCCACCTGTCCTTGATGGCCGGGCGGTACCGGTCAAAATGCGCTTCGTATGTAAAAATCGGCCCCAGCGTCCCTTCTTTCACCAATTGCTGAATCGTCAGAAAGTCCGCATCCCAGCGCCGGTTGTGGAAAACAGAGAGGTGAAGTCCTCTTTCTTTCGCCAGTGCCAATAGCTCCTTACCTTCCCGGCTATCCGTTACAAATGGCTTCTCAACGATCACATGCTTATCGGCTAATAAAGATTGCTTGATCATACTATAGTGAAGGTGATTGGGAGTTGTGATGACGACTAATTCGATGTCTTCCCGAAGCAGGTCTTCGAGAGATGACACGACGGTCGTCCCCTCTATATCGTTTAATACTTTTTCTTCATTGGAAGACATGACCGCTTCTATGTGAAAATCCTCTAAATGAGAGAGTAAAGGACGATGAAAGCTTTGTCCTGAAAAACCGTATCCTGCTAAACCAACTTTAATGGGCTGCATAATGTCACCTTTTTCTTTCAAAATGTATTCTCATATTATCATGTACAAGATGAGACGAAAAATGATTCGTTTTACAATCAGTCTCTGTTTTGTATAAAATAAGTGGGAAAGGGAGGTTATCATCATGCAATCAATCAAAAACAAAGAAACCTTTGACGATCTTATTACATCAACAGAGCCTGTCATCGTAAAATTCCATGCAGACTGGTGTCCTGACTGCCGTCGTATGGATATGTTCATTGATGAAATCATGGAAGAATTCAATCAATATAAATGGTATGACATCAATAAGGACGAATTCCCGGAAATCGCCGAGAAATATGACGTCATGGGCATCCCAAGCCTGCTCGTCTACAAAAACGGCGAAAAACAAGCCCACCTGCACAGCGCCAACGCCAAATCACCAGAACAAGTGACAGAATTCCTGAACACTTTATAATGGTAAAGGTCCGTCCCTCTTTATGCATAGGGACGGACCTTTGTTTTTCATTTAATAGATATTACCCTTTCCATCTACATAGACGGTCTGAATCGTTGTCCGTTGGAAGTCGTTCCCCTGCTCCGTTTTCCCTTCCAGATCTGTGGTGATGTTGTGGATTCCTTCTTCAAAGTCCGCGAGCGGCAAAGAGGACAGATCTTCTGAAGTGATGATTTTCGAATGTTGCTTTTTACTTTTCATCGGTAAGTGGTGGATGGTATAGGTCTTCTTAACTGAAGGGGCAACCTCATTCAGTGCATTGACAAGAAGAGCTCCTTCCCTCTTTTTGTGAAACAGAATGCTCAGCATATAATGTTCTTTTTGAAGGGATGCAGCCTTCACTTCCCATTTCCCTGGAACGGGTGCTGAAAGAAGGATGGAATGATGATACGCCCCGGGGAAATAGCCTGTGGCATCTAAAGCGACACTCCAGTTCTTATATTCCTTGCCGTCGGGGCCGATAAGCTCATAGACCGTACTTTTTTGATCACTGATCCAGTTTACCGTGATTTTCTCCACTCCTTCCTCTACGAAGAATCGTTCCAACCCGATCCCTTCAAATTCCCCGCCCCTGTGTAGGACCGACGTTTCCCCTTCCAGTGCCAGTTCGCTCAGCTCCCCATACACCACGTCCGTCACGTCTTCTTTATAAAGACCCTTCAAATATGGGAAAACCTCACTGCCTTGTTTAATCGTTGTATGAGTCCAGTCCCCCACCGCCACTTCCTTCGCATATGAGAGACGGGAGCTTTTCACGAGCACAGCGCCATCACTTTGACCGAACCGGCTTAAATACAAACCTCCCCAAAACAATTCAGAATAGGCCGCGCCCCAGCCTGTGCCCCCAAATGTATAGATGGGGTTTTTCTGCGTAAGAGGAGATCCGTCTGTCTCTGCCCGGAATCCTTTCATATACGCGGTTTGCAATGAGAAGACGGCATTTGTCTTACTTTTCAATGCATCGGTCAGCCATCCCGCCCATTTACTGAAGGCAAGGTCTGCAAGCTCTGAACCGTGATGGGGCGTCGAAAGTGTGATGACCCTTTCAACATAGGAGGAAGCGCCATAATGAACCAGTGCGGTTTGGGCATCGATCCCGCCTTTGCTATGGGTGACGACTATAATCTTCTTATTGAAAAACTCATACATCTCCCGGAGCCTCTCAGCTAATATTTCCCCGTTCCTCCACATATCTTCATCCGGATGTAACTCGATGAACACTGATTGATAACCGGCTCCGCGGGTGATGGGAAGCATATCGTTCTCTTTGATCCATGTCTCTGAGGTCGTATTAATTCCATGTATAAATAAAATCGGAAATCCATCTGTATTCGCTGCTTCTTCGTCAATAAACCAATTGCCGGGTTTTCCTGTCTCCATCTGTCTTCCCCCTTTTTCCTCCACAGCCCTTATCTCCCTTAAAAAAGACGTTTTCTTCATTATCGTTTAGTCGTGATCATTTTTCATCATGATTGTTAAATACAGGAAGAAAGACATATATCCTCTAAATGATTGAATAGTCCCCATGTCCTTATCGAAAACTAATAATCATCACACTACATTGGAGGGATTCCTTTGACAAAGAAAAACAACAAGGGCAGTGCAAACCAAAACTCACCAAAACGAGGTACGACAGAGTTCGCAAATGAAATCACAAGCGGTGACAACAGCAAGGGGAATAAGCATAATAAAGATCAGAAAAACAAAACGAAATAGTAAAAAACCTGCCTGATTCGTTTCAGGCAGGTTTTTGATTTGGAAAAGGAGTCACTCTTCTTCCTTAGAAATATTCACTGGGATCATATTGGATTCGACATGTATGTGACTCGGGTCGGCTTCCCTTTCAGAGCCACCATTTAATCGTTCATTTAACTCCATATTGGCTTCTGTTGGAGACAGCCTCTCATCCTGCTTTTTCATATCATCATCCTTTCCCTAATAGAATATCAATTCCCCGATGGAATTATGCGGTCATGGTTCATCAGAATTGGGACACACTAATCAGTGAAAAAACGTTAGGAGGAATGAATATGGATCAAAATCGGGTCAAACAAATCTTATCTTCTTCAGCCGACATCGAAGTCAAGTACCGGGATGCGTCGGTCTGGATCGACTCCGTCAATGAAGACGGAAAAACAGCCGTAGTGCACCTTCGCGGGCCACTGGAAGAACGTTCCGAAGTCAGTATTTCTGATTTAGAAGAAGTATAATAAAAAAAGACCACGCCGGGGGACTTTCCCCCGGCGTGGTCTTCATTCGTATTACTTCTTTTCTTTGATTTTGCCTTTATTCTTCAACAATTCAAAGATCATATTTGCTTGATCCGTATTATCAATCAGGCCTGCAAATTTCTCTTTTTGAGGACCGAAAGCGTACACTGGAACGTCGTCACCTGTATGTCCGTCCGTTGTCCAGCCGGTACCTGAACGTTTATCAAAAATCTTCTCGATCGCATTATCGATTTCCGTTTGATCTCCTTTTTCAGCAGCGGTTTTCACAGAATCAATTTCTTCCCCAGTCAATTCAAGGTCGATATTGTTCGCTAACGTTTCTTCAACCGGTGCACCATTCACGATCTGTTCTGCCATATAGTCAGGTGTATGCTTTGCCGCCTGGATTGGAGCCGGATCCCAGTTGTATTCACCGTCAGAACCGATTGAGATACCACCCGTTGAATGGTCAGCCGTCACGATGACCAATGTTTCACCATTTTCTTTCGCAAAATCCCTTACTTTTTCAAACGCTTGTTCAAAGTCCCTCATTTCACTCATGGCACTGACTACATCATTATCATGACCTGCCCAATCGATTTGACTGCCTTCCACCATCAGGAAGAACCCATCTTTATCGCCTTTCAAACGGTCAAGGGCAGATGTTGTCATGTCAGCCAAGCTTGGCTGTTTCTCATCACGGTCGATCATCTTGTCCATTCCGACTTCCGAAAAGAGGCCAAGAACCTGTTCATTATCATCCTTCTTAAGCTCCTCGGCAGATTTCACATAGCTGTAACCATCTTTCTTGAACTGTTCTGCAATATTGCGGTCATCACGTTCAAAGAAATCCGTTCCCCCACCAAGCATGACATCAATCTTATGCTTACCGTTGATCATTTCATCATAATAATCATTGGCAATCGCATCTTCACTCTTGCGTGACTCTTCATGAGCTCCGTAAGATGCAGGTGTTGCATGGGTGATTTCTGATGTAGAGACAATTCCTGTAGACATGTTATTTTCCTTCGCCTGCTCGAGAACCGTTTTTACATCTGATTTATCATTATCTACTGCAATCGCGTTATTATATGTTTTCACTCCGCCGCTCATCGCCGTTGCGGCAGCCGCTGAATCTGTTACGTTTTCTTTTTCATCTTCCGGGTACGTCGTTTGTAGTCCGACAAGGTAAGGATCAAATGCCGTCTTCTCCATTTCCATTGTATCCGGATTATCGTTCATATAGCGGAGAGCCGTTGTATATGGATTACCCATTCCATCACCGATCATAAAGATGACGTTCTTGGCTTTGCCGTTTTTAGATTCCTTGGCTTTCGCTTCTGTGTTGTCCTGATTCATCCCTATGACGCTTCCAAGAGCTAATGTGGATACGACCGCCAACGGAAGGATCTTCTTCATTGATTTCTTCATTTTCCCTACCTCCTATAATTCGTGGTACATGTAGAAGAATAAAGGGTAAATATGAAGAACCATTTACGAAACGAATACAGGAGAGTAAAGCTTATGTAAATTGAAAAAAACAGGCAAAAAGTCACCTGTTTTTTTCAATATCATTATTCTCTTATAAGGGGAAGGGTACAGCAGCGGAATGATCCGCCTGACTTAATGATTTCCGATAAGTCCAGCTCGATCACGTCAAATCCTTCCGCCCTGATCCTCTCATTCAAGGCTTGGTTCTGGGTAAGACTGATGATTTTCTTATCTCCGATTGCCAATACATTCGGCCCCATTTGAAATTGTTCTTCATCCGTCACCGTGATGATGTTGTAGTGCTTCTTGATGGTCTCAAGATCCTCTTTAGAAAAAGCCGGCGGATACACAAGTGCCCATTCACTGGAAATGATGGTGAACACACAATCCAAATGGAGAATGTCTTCCCTTAATGGGAGTTCATGTACGGTATAGGGTGTGAGCTGATTCCTCAGGGATTGGATCGCCAGCTGATTCGTTCGACCGCTCACACCGATCCAGATATTATCCTCATCAACAAGGACATCCCCACCTTCAATGGAATGAAGAAGTTCGTTATGGGGCACCTCATTTTCATCCAGCCAGTGTTTGAGGGTTTTCACTTCTCCCCGCCTGACATCCGTATTCATCGATGCGACGAAAAACTGATCATGAATCGTGAAACCGATATCTCTCGTGAAGACTTGCTCATTGAATTCAGGTGATGGTTGAAGATGAATCACCTCGGAACCATTTTCTTCCAATTCTTCGACAAATGCTTTATGTTGGGAAACGGCTTTATCTATATCAATATTTTCTTTCAAAAAATGCTTTTGTGTTTCATTTATGATTTCATTGATTCGCATATTTTCAGGTGAAACCACGACCACTTTCTTTAACTTTCCATACTCATTGGTACAATGTGTTTTTGATTTAGGAACCAACGGGGAATTTAAACTCATCTTTACGCCCTCCAATTATCTGCTCTTAAAAACTGCTTTTCCCTGTTATTATGAAGACAAAACGTCCTTTTTATAACTTATGCTGTCTGAGGATGAACAGGGACGACAAGCAGCCTTGTTGGATAAAATAAGGGCATTTGTCCATTATAAAGAAAAAAAGCATGCGGATCGCATGCTTCTTGTCTTAATGAACCATCCGGTCATGATCCTTCCAAAACTCTTTTCGGATCACCACTTTTTGGATCTTTCCTGATGCTGTTTTAGGTAATTCTTTCGCGAAAGTAATGCTCTTTGGTGCCTTGAAGTGGGCAAGCTTTTCTCTTGTGAAATCGATCAGATCCTGTTCTGTCAATGCGTGACCGTCTCTTAGAACCACCACTGCATGGGGAACTTCCCCCCATCGTTCATGTGGAATGGCCACGACCGCTGCTTCGAGGACACCATCATGCTCGTAAAGGGCTCCCTCCACCTCTATGGAAGAAATGTTTTCCCCGCCGCTTATGATGACGTCTTTCATCCTGTCGACAATTTCGATGTAGCCGTCTTCATCGACCGTCGCCATATCTCCCGTATGCAGCCATCCTTCCCTGATCGTTTGATTGGTGGCTTCCGGATTTTTATAATATCCTTCCATCACCGTATTGGTCCTCGTCACGATTTCACCAATCGCTTTTCCATCAGGAGAAACCGCTTCCTCGAGTTCATTGACCACCTTCACCTTACTCCCGATCATGCTATATCCCGCTTTCGCCTTCAGGCGGTATGTTTCTTCCTTAGGCCGGTCCTGTTCCGAAGATCTTAATATAGAAGTCGTGATAAGGGGTGAGATTTCCGTCATCCCGTATACCTGGATGAATTCCCACTTTAGATTCTCCTCCACTTTCCGGACGAATGCCGGTGGAGGGGCAGACCCGGCAATGACAACCCTTACATGTTGCCCGATGGAACGATCCCTGTCCGGATAGGACTCAAGGAGCATGTTGAGAACGGTCGGTGCCATATGCATAACGGTAACATTATGCTTCTCCACCTTATCCAGTATCACTTCCGGATCTACTTTTCTAAGCATCACCTGGGTCGCACCGTTGGCCGTATAATAAAATGGTGACCCCCAACCGTTCACATGGAACATGGGCAGGACGTGAAGAAGCGTATCCTGATCCGTCACCCGCAAATGATGCATGGAAGACAGGGCATGCAAATAATTGGACCTGTGTGTGAGGAGCACTCCCTTCGGATCCCCCGTCGTCCCGCTTGTATAAAGAAGGGACGCGATATCCGTCTCTTCCAGTTCTGTACGGGAGAAAGGCTCGCGGCTGAAGGAGCCACGCCACTCTTCATAGCCAAGATGACCGTCCAGCGTTTTACCGTGAATGACCACATGCTTCAAGTGGGGGACGTCTGCTAGAATCGGCTGAACCAACGGATAGAGCTCCTCATCGACAAACAGTGCCTTACTTTCACTGTGGGTGAGGATAAAGTGATAATCGGCAGGCTTTAATCTTGTATTCAAAGGCGTCATGACCCCTCCGACAGAATACACGCCATAAAATCCTTCCAGCATCTCCGTCGTGTTGGGAGCAAGATACGCCACCTTATCCCCTTTTTCTATCCCGAATGCCTTCAGTCCCCTTGCCAGTTGATTCACACGGTCACCGAGCTGTCTATACGTCAAGCGCTTTTCATCATCAATGATCGCTACCTTTTCCCCGTATAACTCCACTGCTCGATCCAGAAAATCCGTTAACACCAATGGTACGTGCATATGTACATCCATCCCCTCTATTAATAAATCTTATATGGACTATATTAACAGATTCGGACTATTTTTGGGAATATTCAGATATTTATGACGCCTAAAAAAGCATGATGACCCTCTCGTCACCATGCTTTAGAAATCAGCGCCCTCTTCGATTCGAAGAGGATCTGCTGCCACTATTTCGTTGATTACCGTTGTTGTTTCTTCCAGTCGAGCCGGTTCGCTTACCACGGGATGCACCCGATGATTCACCACCGCCGCGGCGGGGATTCGTGTCTTCACTCTTGGATCTTCGACTGCGGGACGGACTTTCCGTGTCACCCGTCCTGGATCTGCCACCCCGTGGAGACCTTGCTTTTCTCTCCTTACTCGCTTGTATATTCTTTTCGCGGCGATCCTTTGCACTTTCACTGGATCCTTTAGGGCTTTTGGAGATTTCTTTAGTAGAAACGACCTCCACCACTCGGCGGGGCAATGAACGTCCGACGCCTTTCTCGATCATTTCCAGATCCTGCTTATCCTTCAGTGCAACAAAGGTGATGGCAAGTCCGTCTTTCCCGGCACGGCCCGTACGCCCGATTCGATGGATGTAGCTTTCCACATCTTGAGGGATATCATAGTTGAACACATGGGTCACGCCCTCCACGTCAAGACCCCTGGCCGCCACGTCCGTTGCGATAAGAAGCTGGAGCTTCGCGTCCCGGAACTTCTTCATCACGTTTTCCCGCTTCGCCTGGGACAAATCACCGTGGAGTTCATCTACAAGAAAGCCCCTCGCTTTAAGGTCTCCAAGCAGCTTGCTTACCCTCCTCTTCGTCCGGCAGAAAATGATGCCGAGGAAAGGCTGGACGTCGTGAATCGTTTGACTGAGGGCATCCAGCTTCTCTCGATCCGTCGTTTCCACGATTTCCTGCTGAATTTCCTGTACAATTTTTTCTTTTTCACGGATCTGCACATTATGAGGTTGATTCATATAGCGCTTCCCGATCTTACGGATATCCTTGGACATCGTCGCTGAAAACAGGGCGGTCTGACGGGTGAACGGCGTCTCGCGGATGATCGACTCCACTTCATCGAAAAAGCCGATATGAAGCATCTGATCCGCTTCATCCAATACGAGGAACCTAACATTTGAAAAATCGACCGTCTCGCGGCGCACATGGTCAAGCAGTCGCCCAGGTGTTCCGATCACAATATGAATCGCCTTATTCTTCAGTCGCTTAATCTGTTTCTCAACATCTTGACCACCGTACACGGCTAATACATGTATATCATCTTCCACAGAAGAAAGGATTTGATTCAATTCAGCGGTTACCTGAATCGCAAGCTCCCTCGTCGGAGTCACGATAAGAGACTGGATCTCATCTTTTTCCGGATCGATTTTCGCAAGCATGGGCAGGAGAAACGCCATCGTTTTTCCCGTACCTGTCTGCGCCTGTCCGATCACGTCATCACCATTTAATAATACTGGGATGGTTTCGCTCTGAATCGGCGTCGGTACTGTTATGGATTGTTCTTTTAATGCATTGACGTACTTAGGTTGAATTCCTAAGGAAGTAAAATCATTCAATGGGGTCACCTCTTTGATACTCATTATACCCGTAATCCTCTATAGAAAATAGGGCACTATGTTATAATGGGAAAATCGTAAAATGAAATGAGGAATCACATTGCTGACATTTGAAGATAAATTAGCTCTCATAGAAGAATTTCCCGAGCTTACACGAAAGGACGTTTCACTGAACCGGGTGAACTTCCACTTTGAAGACAGTCTCTATGAAAAAACGACCGTCGTCTATCACCTGCACCCGAACGGGAACGGTTTTGTTTACACAGGCAGTCTGCCTGAATATGAAGCCAAAAAAGGACTCGTAAATATCCGTGATTTCAATCGGGACGAACTGCGGGACATCATCCGTGCTTCCATTGACCACCTGGCAACGGAAGAAGAAGTCGCCCCTCCTGTGGAACAGTTATGGAAAGATACAGAAGGGCATTCCCTCATGCTGATTGAAGAAGATGACCGCTGGAATATCTATGCCGGTGATAACCTGGAAGACAGCTTCGGCGGGTATGATGAAGCAGCGTTGTATCTGCGTGAAGAAGGATTCCGGAGACGGTAATATATATCTTCGGGGTGACAGAAGGATGAAAAAAGGGCGAATCGGTGTGTCGATTCGTCCTTTTTGACTTTCAGCAGCGTGGGTGTGGGGGGATCCGGTCCGGACGATGCCGGAATGACCAAGAATCCAGCCGATTTTCGAGAAAATCCAGCCGATTCCAGCCTTAATCCGGCCGGTTTGGGTGAAAATCCAGCCAGAATGACCTGAAATCCAGCCGATTTCGAGAAGAATCCAGCCGTTTTACTTTTATATCCAACAACCATTTTGATAGCTAAGAGGTCAGTGCTTCAATCAATTGTGTAAGTGGAGGCGTCAGCCACTTTTTTTCTAGATAAATAATTTGTGTATAGAGGGGGCTTTTTTCATGATCAAATGGAATCTTGACGACGACCTTTCCGCTCTCAATCTCCTTTTGCACGGCTATTTCAGGCAGGATGGCCAGACCCAAGTCGTCGGCCACACACTGTTTGATGGCCTCTAAGCTACTGAAGGAGATAATAGATTTTGCCTGCACATCGTTCTCTTTTAAAAGTTGCTCCAATAAGACCCGATACGAACAACCTTTCTCTGTTAAAATCAGGGTTTCCGATTCAAGCTCCCTTACGTTCATTCTTTTCAGAGAATGCAAGCGGTGACCCCGTGGCGCAATCATGACCAATTTCTCCTGGCGGATGGGAATCGTCGTTAAGTCGGGATGTTCTGAAAAACGGTCAAGCAGGATAGCCATATCGTACTTCCCTTCAAGGATGCCTTCCTTTAAGTTCGGACAAAGTCCGGATTCAAGGAGGATCTTCAATTCAGGGTGCTTCCCTTTTAATTCCTTGATATAAGGCGTGATGAAATATGCTGCGAGGGATTCCACGGTCCCGATCCGCAGTGTCCCCCGCAGGTTGCTTTCCTGGGAGATCCGTTCTTCCGCTTCATCCAGAAGGGACACTATTTTTTCCACGTAGTAGTATAGCTCTTCCCCTGACTGTGTGAGCCTCATTTTCCCGCCGACCCGTTCGAATAATTTTATCTGATAATGCTCTTCCAGCTTCCTGATCTGGGTTGTCACACTGGACTGGGCATACCCGAGTTCCTCTCCGGTCTTTGTGTAACTCCCCCATTTAACCACTTCTTTAAATGTATAAAAATAGTTCAGATCCATTTTCTCCCTCCCCATCATTAATTACAATAATTAGTATCGATAATTATAGATAACTTTAATCTCCCCATCAATGGTATACTCTTAACCATTAAGAATCCCGTTAGCGGTTAAAGCTAAATATAATGAAATGGATAAAGGAGTGTTCATCAATGAAAGTATTGGCCCTTTTAGGTAGCACACGAAAAAACGGGAACTCCGAATATCTTGCGAAAAAAATCGTCGAAGGTACCGACCATACCATCGTTTCCCTTTCCGATCTGCATATCGAGCCGATTGAAGACCTGCGCCATTCTGAAGGAGGATTTCTCCCTGTGGAGGATGATTACGAACAGCTGGTCCGGATGATGGAGGAGCATGATGTATTATTATTCGCAACTCCCCTTTACTGGTATGGAATGAGCGGTCCGATGAAGAATTTCTTCGACCGTTGGAGTCAGTATTTGCGCGACGAGCGCTTCAACCTGAAAGAAGAGCTTACAAAGAAAAAGGCGTACGTGGTGATTACCGGAGGAAGCTCCGCCAACATAAAAGGACTTCCCCTTGTACAGCAATTCAATTACATTTTTGAATTCGTCCATATGGAATTCACAGATTATCTGATCGGTGCCGGCGTCAAACCTGGTGAAATCGTGAACGATCCTGCCGCCCTGGAGAAGGCAGACCGCTGGAACGCACGATTTAAAATGGATGATCCCTCTTAAGGGGTCATCTTTTTTTGTTAAACCTCAGATAATAAGGAAATAGTATGAACAAAACCCTTATTGGAGGCTTTATATGGATTTCCCAACGATTCACACAAACTTCTGGGATGCCGTCATCGCCATTCCCGTCATCATCCTGTTAACCCAGCTAATCAAAGTCTTCTTTAAACCGCGGGCTTTTCTGGTACCGAATATGGCCGTCATTCTTGGCTTGCTCATTTCCATTTTCATCAGCCACAGGGGGCATCTTGTCACGGGCATATTCATGGGCCTTTTTTACGGTTATGCGGCGATTGGGAATTACGCTTCTTTGAAGACTTCGGTGCTGGCGTTTCGTGGGGAGAAGGAGGAGTCTCCATAAGTGGTGACAAGTCGTATGCCCGGTCTCTTGTGGATCCCGTCGACGGCAGGCCCAATTTTTGCAGGAGTTTGCGCGCAGTTGAAGTGGACTCCAGTTTTAAGAATTCCCGCGCTTGCCTGTTGGTAATCAAGGTATTGATCAGAAACGCATAATCTCTCAATGCATGAGTATGGGCATCCTTTTGAACGGATAAACAGCGCCCGCATCTCCATGTACCATTTATTCTCTCCATAGATCCGGACTGACATTGAACACAGTTCACTCCATGAAGAATAACCGATTTTGAAATATTGAACTGTTTTAAGAGATCATAAGATTGTGGTGTGTGATGATTCAAAAGTGCTTTCGTCAATTTGGTTACTTGTTGAGGGGATAATGATGGATTTTGATGAGATTGGAAATAGTTTTCAATTTGGAATAGAAGTTTTGCACTTCTTATCACCCTTTGATAGACGGAATGATCTTGCGAAGAATTTTTTATATGGGAATGTGGGTTGGTAAAGACTACAATGTTCTCGACAGGTATGGACGGGTAATTTCTTTCCACCAGCCACCTTTCAAGGTCCTTTTTTTGTCTGTGAGACTGGAGGATAGGATCCTGAAATACCTCTATTTTACCATTAAGGTTCCGGATCATTTGGTTATAGGTTGTATCAATATAAATTTCTCCTGCAATGTTCTTCACTTCTAAAATGAGAATGAAATTCCTATGAAGGATTAAAGTATCAATTTGGAAAAAGGCGGATTGAATAAATAAGCGGAGATCGTGGAGAATCACATATTCTTTTTCTGGGAGTCGATTCAAATAATAGTCCAAAGACAACTCCCCATGGTATCCTGCCTTGAAATTTCCCAACTGATGCTCAATCTCATTTCTTCCGCTGAAGGATTTGGGTAAGCGCCGTAATAACACCTCAAGGTTTACGATGATACCAGGGGGTTCATGCTTTTTTACGATCAATAAGATCACTCCTTTAAGATAAGTAGGGTGTTGGGATGGTCTCAGGGGATGATTTTCATCAATTTTTGATGAGAGTTCGGTCCAGACAGCAAAAATCCAGCCGATTGTGATGGAAATCCAGCCGTTATGGGAGAAAATCCAGCCAGAAACAAGGAGAATCCGGCCGTTATGTAACAATATCCAGCCAAAACTGCAAAGAAACCAGCCGATATCCAAATTATAGCAATACATGTCCAGAAATGATAATAATTTTTATCCCTGTAGTTTCCCCAAAATCGTCGTCAGCGTCTGATCCAACTTCGAAAGCTCGTCACCATCCATCTCAAGCCTATCCAATAGACGGGTCGGGACGCATTCTGCTTTCTCTTTCATTTCCCGTCCTTTAGTTGTAAGACTGATGATGACACTTCTCTCATCCTCTGATGAACGCTTCCGCTCCACGAGTCCGTTCGCTTCCATCCTTTTCAGCATGGGAGTCAACGTGCCGGAGTCCAGGAATAACTTCCTGCCGAGTTCCTTTACCGATATCGTTTTTTCTTCCCATAACACAAGCAAAGCCAAGTATTGAGGATACGTGACACCGATTTCCTCCAGGAGGCTCCGGTAAAGCTTCGTGATTTCCCTCTCAGCTGTATATATTTTAAAGCAGATTTGATTTTCCAATAAAAGTGGGTCCTTCATACATGTCGATTCCTTTCTTGTACATACTAATTGAGATTATCATACAAAAAAAAGTATCATTTATCAAATTTAATTGCGCGCAATTAAATAGTTGACAACTAAGTTAAAATCTATTATATTTAGTTTTGTAATATTTAATTGTACACAACTAATAAAGAGGAGTGAAAGAAATGAATGCATTATACACAGCAAAAGCAACGGCTAAAGGTGGCCGTGACGGAAGAGTAACCAGCAGTGACGGAGTATTGGATGTGGCTTTGGGCATGCCAAAAGCACTTGGTGGTTCCGGGGCAGACGGGGAAACAAATCCTGAACAACTATTTGCGGCTGGATATGCGGCTTGTTTCGACAGCGCTCTTAATTTAGTGGCCCGCCAGGAAAAGAAAAAAATCCAATCCAATGTAACGGCTGAAGTTTCAATCGGTAAGGATACAGACGGAGGATTTAAATTAGGCGTTGTCCTTTCAGTTGCCGTCAATGGTGTAGAACTGGATGAAGCCAAACAACTGGTGGAAAAAGCACATGGTGTATGTCCTTACTCCAAAGCGACAAACGGAAATATCGATGTAGAATTGCATACTGAATTATTTTAACGGATCAGGATGGGCAAATGAATGCCCATCCTTTTTTTAGATTTCAAATGTTTTAATCTCCCCTTTTCAAGGGAATGGAATAGGAATAAATTCATTATTCAATGGGGGCACCAGGATGAAATTACACAATGGTCAATTGTTTTGGCCGACCACATTAAAAAATAGAAAAGAAGATTTTGATAAAAAGTATGATGCAGTCATCATAGGAGGTGGCATGTCCGGGGCATTATGCGCCTATTCACTCGTCCAGGAAGGCTTGAATGTCGCCATCATTGAAAAACGGACACTTGCTGCCGGCAGTTCATCCGCCAATACAGGGCTGCTTCAATTTTCCAATGACGTCATGCTTCATGAATTGATGGACCAGATCGGAGAAGACAAGGCGGTTCGTTTTTATTCCTTATGTATGGAAGCAGTAGAGAATCTGGAGAAGGTAGCGATGAATCTACCGGTTTCTCCTGACTTCATCCGCAGGAAAAGCATTTACTATGCAAGCACATCCCGACATGTTCCAAAGTTAAAGAAAGAATATAAAACCTTGAATGAGCACGGCTTCCCTGTGGAATATTGGTCTCGTAAAGAGATGAAAGACCGCTTGCCTTTTTCAAAGTCCGGAGCGTTGATCACGCATGGTGACGCAGAAGTGAATCCATACAAATTCGTGAATGGGATATTTGATTATTTAAAAGAAGGAAAGCAAACAACGATATTTGAAAAACTGGAAGCAACTAACATAGAAGAACATTCTACAGGTGTTAACATCCATACTCCTGACGGGATCATTCAAGCAACGCACCTGATCCATGCAACAGGCTATGAAACGCCTCCCCTGAATAAGAAAATCGGTTCAGACATCAACAGGTCTTATGCCATTGCGACAGAACCGATTGAAGACTTATCTCAATGGGATGACAGAGCGCTCATCTGGGAGACAAAGCGGCCTTATTTATACATGCGCACTACGATAGATAACCGGATTATTGCCGGCGGATTAGACGAAGACCCTGCAGAGGCGCCTCAAAGTGAGAAGAAAATTGAAAAACGCGGAAAGCGGATTGAAAAAGAAGTTCAGAAACTGTTTCCCGACCTGAAGATCAAGATGGATTATGCATGGGGGGCAAGCTTCGGGGAGTCACTGGACAACCTTCCCTATATCGGGAAACATCCCGACAAAGACAGGATTTATTATCTGCTCGGTTATGGCGGAAACGGCACTGTCTACAGCATGCTCGGAGCCAACATCCTGCGGGACCTTATCTCGGGCCGCCCCAACCCGGATGCAGAGATCGTCAAATTGGATAGATAAATGATCGGGGACGGACCTTTAATAAAGGTCCGTCCCCCACTTCCATTTAGAATTGAGACAAGAATTCACCGTATCCCTGCTCCTCCAACTCATTCTTCGGAACAAAACGAAGAGCGGCCGAATTCATGCAATATCTTAGTCCTGTAGGTTTCGGGCCATCATCAAATACATGACCCAGGTGGGAATCCGCATGTTTACTCCTGACTTCCGTCCGTACCGTGAACCACGACCGGTCTTCCACTTCCACAATATTATCTTCCACAAGGGGCTTTGTGAAACTTGGCCACCCTGTTCCACTTTTGTATTTATCCTTCGAGCTGAATAGAGGTTCACCCGAGACGACATCTACATAGATGCCTTCTTCCTTGTTGTCCCAATATTCATTCTTGAATGCTTCCTCCGTTCCATCTTCCTGAGTGACTTTGTATTGGATATCCGTCAATTTTTCTTTTAATTCGTCATCTGTAAAAGAAGGATAAATAGAATTGGTCTGGAGTTCGATATGTCGATCCTCTCCCCACGCCTCATCGAGAAAATCATCCCTGCCTGAATTGCTTCTGTAAAATTTGTAGCTTAATTTATTTTTCTTATAATAATCCTGGTGGTACTCTTCGGCTTTGTAAAAGGTTTTGGCCGGTTGGATCTCCGTTACAATTTCCCCATCAAAACGGCCCGAATCTTCCAATTCCTTTTTTGATTTCTGAGCTGCCTTCATTTGTTCTTCATTATGATAGTAAATCCCGCTCACGTACTGGGGTCCCCGGTCGACGAACTGTCCACCGGCATCCGTCGGGTCGATTTGCCTCCAGAAGACTTTCAGTAATTGTTCATAGGTGATCACGTCAGGGTCGTATTCGATTTGAACAGCTTCCACATGTCCCGTCTGTTCGGAGGATACTTCGTCATAGGTCGGATTTTTTTCTTCGCCGCCTGTGTATCCTGAAATGACCGAGTATACGCCGTCCAGTTTTTCAAAAGGAGGTTCCATGCACCAGAAGCATCCACCCGCAAAGGTCGCAAGTTCATGGTCTTCATCGATCGTCTCCGATTTCACCGCTTCACTTCCTAACGATTTCTGGGTTAGGCTTGCATACAGTTTCGGTCCGAAAAATGCCCCCAGACCTACTATGAGTATCAGCCCAATCCCCATCATGATCTTCTTCATCGTATCTCCTCCCCTCCATTTTTCTCTTACCTTCATTGTACCGTGTAGCTGTTCCTCTTGCGAAGATGAATCGGTTTTCTCCAATGACCGTTGACCACCTTGCGTTTGGACAGAAACGTATGAATCTGCGATAGTAATAGCTAAAAGGAGAAAATCCATGTCCATTATTCTTATAGTGCTATCCGCTATCCTATTGACCGCCTTCCTGATTGTAAAGTACTACCCCGCATTTGGTAAAAAACCTACAGGTGAACGGGTTCATTCATCCCCTCAATACTCACAAGGTTCCTTTCAAAACCCTACGCCGACTTCTATGGACACGAGCTTTTCTTCATCCGTTTCCATGATCCGCGATCTCGTAAAACGTGACGCTAAACGCAAACCTGGAAACGATATTCCACGAGTGGCTTTTCCTTCTATCTCCCACCCCCATCCCGTGACGAATGTTACGTGGTTCGGACATTCTGCAGCCATGCTTGAAATGGACGGGAAGAGACTTCTGCTTGATCCCATGTTTGGCAGGGCCCCATCCCCATTTCCATGGATAGGTGGAAAAAGATACAGCAAGGAACTTCCCTTTCAACTCGATGAATTGCCTTCCATCGATGCTGTGATTTTTTCCCATGATCACTATGACCATCTTGATTACGGTACGGTTCGAAAGCTTCGCACCAAAGTGAAGCAATTCTTCGTTCCCATAGGGGTAGGCAGTCATTTGGAACATTGGGGGATCCATCCTGATCACATAGTGGAGCTTGATTGGTGGGAGGAAAGAGAATGGGCCGGCCTTACATTTGCCTGTACTCCTGCCAGGCACTTCTCCGGCAGAAGCCTGAATGACCGGAACGCTTCCTTATGGTGCTCGTGGTGTATCAGCGGAATATCGTCCAATATCTTTTTCAGTGGGGATAGTGGGTATGGTCCGCATTTTAAAGAGATCGGGGAGCTGTATGGTCCTTTCGATTTGACCCTGATGGAATGTGGCCAGTATGACCCCAGATGGGCCCCGATTCATATGCTCCCTGAAGAGACTGTCCAAGCCCATATTGACGTGAAAGGGAAATGGCTGATGCCCATCCATTGGGGGGCTTTCACATTATCTTTCCATGAATGGACCGATCCGATTGAACGCCTCACAAAATGCGGAAAAGAACGGAATGTTCCCATTGCAACGCCTAAAATCGGAGAAACGTTTCTTGTGGAAGGAGATTCATTCCCATCTTCTAGATGGTGGGAATGAACAAACAATCGCCCGTATGTATACACTATCTAAGAACGAAAAAGTGGGCGATCAACTATGGGAAATGAGCAAAAAGCCACATTCGGTGCATGGGTTGCGGCTACCGGGACCGTCATCGCCGCTATCGGGAGTACACCCTTTAAAAGGATTCCAATGGAAACGCTCAATTCTTTTAATCTCATAGGAAATGAACTTCAGGCAACAGGGAGCGCCCTTAGTGCAGATGCCATTAGGGAATTCACCTTGACAAAAGTGGGGAATGGACTTCAGGCTGTTGGGAACGTCATCGTCATTGCAGGCCTTGTCAGGGGTTACAATGACATTATCGAGCAGGAGCTTGTTATCAAGGGAAACCTGGTGCAGGCATTGGGGGCATCCACTGCCCTGGCAGATTCCTTCAATGAAGAGCACACAGTAGAAGTACTATTTTCAATATACGGGAACCTTTTGAAAGCCATCGGGAACTCCCTTCAAGCCATAGCCATCATCCTGGAATTAAACAATCGAGACAGCGGAAACCTCTACGCTATAGGAAGCTGGATCCAGGCGATCGGAGCCATTATTTCTGCACTGGCCCAATCAAAAAAGTCCTCCACCTGATGCTTCTCTACGTGTACTCTTAATACGAACATGCTGAGCGGATGGATTCGGTATAAAAACAATCGAATCCTATTGGATATTCAAACCTTCTCCTGACTGCTCCCTGGGTCCTTTTTCATAAAATCTCTTTATCTGGGTAAACGCCTATACCAATCCCACTCAAAACGAATACTCATAACCTAGATAGAGAGGAGGTTTATGCTATGAATGATTTTCAAACAGGCAATGAAACGTTTGTAGACTATAGTGATTACCGCCGGCCAATCGGACGGGTAGGCTTCGGAAGACCGGGATTTGGAGGGTTCGGGAGACCAGGGTTCGGTTATGGCGGATTCGGAAGACCAGGATTTGGATTCGGCTTCAGTCCGTTTGTGGGAGGACTTGCCGGTGGATTATTAGGTGCAGCATTATTGAGTCCAGGTTATGGGTATGGTTACGGGTACGGATATCCACCACCTTATTATGGTTATCCGCCATATCCTTATTATTACTAATTTCATATAAATCGAAAGGGAACCCTGGCGTTAAAGCGCAATAGGTTCCCTTTCTTATTTTCAGAGGTTTTCATGCCTCTTTTATCCCTATTGAATTAGAGAATCGCCTCAGCGATCAACTCATACGACCTTACTTTGTCTTCAAATTGGGACACATTGGTGATGATCATAAATTCATCGGTTTGATATACTTCACTTAGCATCTGGAGTTCTTCCTTCACTTTTTGAGGGGTTCCGACGATCGCTCTTTTTCTGTTTTCCATTACTTTTGCTTTCTCTTTAAGTGTCAGCACTCTTGTCTTTGCTTCTTCGATGGAAGGAATTTCAGTATCAATCCCCTTCTCTACAGCCAATAACCACAAGTCTTGTGTAAGGGCTATTTCTTCTGCTTTCTCCTCAGTTGGAGCGCAAACGACAAAGATACACACATTGCTCAAGGGTCGGGTTAATGAGGCTGAAGGCTGAAATTGGGATTGATAATAATCCATCGCCCGCTTCCCATTGACCGGATTGATGAAGTGACCAAAGGTAAAAGCCGTGCCTTTTTCAGCTGCCACCCTGGCACCACGGTGTGTGATGCCCAATATCCATGGAAGTGGAGGAGACGCTGCGTCGGGATATGCCTTCACGGATTGTTCAGGTGAAAGATGCAAGTAATTCTGAAGTGCCTCTACCTGATCCGGAAACTCATTCATACTCTTTTTCAACCCATCCGTAAGAGCCATCCGTGTTTCATATGATCCACCGGGGGAACGGCCGATTCCAAGATCGATCCGATTGGGAAATAGGGTTTCCAACACCTTGAAGTCCTCCGCAATTTTGTAAGAACTGTATTGAGGAAGAAGGACACCCCCAGATCCGACCCGGATCGTATGCGTCATGGACGCAATATGTGAAATCAGTACCTGGGGAGCCGAACCTGCAAGACCATTCGTATTATGATGCTCCGCCACCCAGAATCGTGTGTACCCTAACTCTTCTGTATACTGTGCAAGCTCCACTGTATTCCGAAACGCAGTACCTGCGTCCCCTCCCCTCACAATCACAGACTGCTCCAATACACTCAACTTCATCCATGTCACTTCCCTTCGCAAACCGAATTTCCATTAGTATATACTTACATTATCCCACTAAAATCTGCAGGACCAAAAAAAATGCTTAGAGGGACGGACCTCACTTTTCGTTGGAATATCACGGGAAACACTCTCAATAATTCCAGATGAATCCCTCTGTATCAACATGTATGAAGAATACAGAAAAGGGACGGACCTCGTTTTTCGAGGTCCGTCCCTCCCCTTTACAAGCTTAAATAGATGTGGTTGCCGGATGGGTCGACGGTGAGGATTTTACCGTCATATTCCTGTATTGCGGCTCCCATGGATTTGAGACTATGGATGATGATGCTGCGCTTTTCTTCATTCGGGAAGTGGAGGGTGAACCAGTTGAGGCCTGCACTGTTTACAGAAGGAGTCGGTGCGCCTACGCCATTCCACGTATTCAATCCTATGTGATGATGGTACCCTCCAGTCGAAATGAAGAGTGCCTGATTCCCGAAACGGCTCACCACGTTAAAGCCAAGACCTTTCCCGTAGAATTCTTCCGTCGACTTCAAATCCGACACGTGGAGATGAATGTGCCCCATCACTGTACCGGCAGGAAGTCCATTCCACGCTTCCCCTCCGGCCTCGGCTAATATCCCCCGTGCGTCGAGGGGATCGACGGTCATTTCGACTTGGTCACCATGCCATGTCCAGGCGGAGGCTTGACGGTCCCTGTAGATCTCGATTCCATTCCCATCAGGATCGGATAAATAGATTGCTTCACTGACAAGGTGGTCAGAAGATCCGAGCTGTATATTCAGCTTGATCAGATGGGCCAGCACCTTACCAAGGTCTTCTCTACTTGGAAGCAATAAAGCAAAATGATATAACCCCGTCGTCCGCGGCTCTTTAGGAAATGTTTCTTCAAGCTCTTCAATGGATAACAGGGAATGAATACCGTCCGCCGTTAAAGTGGCCCGTTTTTCTGACTGCTCCAGCACTTTAAACCCGATCACTTCCTTGTAAAAAGAAAGAGATCGCTTCAAATCCTGCACGATTAGGCTCACTTCCCCAACAAATGTATGGGGTTCTTTATGAAAGTTCATTATGGTTCCTCCGATTTATTTTTAGACATATGTCATTAAGTTACTTTATGTAACTAATTTTAATTTAATAACTATATTCCGTCAAGTAATTAAATTACCCGATTACCCGTTATATGGTATACTACAAAATAGAATTTCCATGAATAAAGGAGGCATTGAAGATGAACCAATCTGAAATATGTCCAAGATTTGAAAAAGCGATCGGCATCTTAAGTCAGCGATGGACGGGGCTCATCATTTATCAGCTGCTGTCCGGCCCCCAACGGAACTGCACCATCAAAGACGCAATCGGCATCAGCGGCAGACTTCTATCCGAGCGGTTAAAGGATCTTGAACAAGAAGGAATCGTTACGCGGACCGTCTATCCCGAGACACCGGTGCGGATTGAATATTCGTTAACGGAGAAAGGTTATTCGTTAGAGCCTTTAATGAAAAATATAGAGAAATGGTCCCAGGAGTGGATTGAAAAGGAATGAGAGCCCGTTTATTATTTAGGGGCTCCGTTTTGGGAGAGAAAAATAAAAATAGCTATCTTTGCAGGGTGATAAGTCGATGATAGGAATCAGTATAGCAACGAAGTGGGAATATGAAGCGACATTGGTATATTTCGGCATAAAAGATCATGAACGTTTCAGTTATCCTTATGGCGAGTATTTCATAAAAACAGTTAATGATACCGAACTTGTTTTTTATAGTACCGGTGTAAGAAAAGTAAATGGTGTCGGTGGTAATCAGTATATGATTTCTACCTTTCATTTAACGAAAGTTATCGTTGCTGGAACCTGTGCAGGAATAGATGATAAGTTCAGTAATTTGGATATTTTTGTACCTGACAGAGCCGTTCAATATGACTGCACAGTAAAAGAAATCGAGCCTCTTATTAAACAATCCTTCATAGTCGATATCGATTTATCAAAATACGGAAATGAGTTTCATACCGGAACAATTGCCACCGCTGATAAAGCAGTAGTGATGTGGAAGGACTATTTAGAACTTAAAGAAAACGAAATAACAATAGCCGATACAGAAGCGGGTGCCATTGCGTATATCTGTAAGAAGAATGATGTTAAATGCATTATCATTAAAGGAATATCTGATTTTCCAACAGATGAAAGTAGCTCTGACAAATTCGAATCAAACACTGAACAGATTAGTGTTTATTTAGAAAACACACCCAAAGTGATGAACAAAATATTTGGCGAATATTTAAATAGATTTATATAACCATAAAAACCCGGAGTCATTGGGAGGCCACTGAAGAACTATCGCCTCTCAAAGAGAGTTAAATAAAAAACGGCTCGTTTGGAATGAGTTTTTCCAAACGAGCCGTTTTTTAAGTGAAAAAGGGGTTTTGCCCCTTCTATTGTTCCATTAACTTAAGTATTCGTTTTAAGTTTGCGGTAAATATGGCCATGGCTCCTTGTATGCGCATGCCTTCGAGACCCGAAGATGAGGCGACCTCATATCCGTGTCTATGCTTCAGTTCACTATTTTTCGCTTCGATTTTGTACCGTTCTTTTGCTCTCTCCTTAAATCGTTCACTATTTTGAAATTCGATTTGTTTCGTGTGTTCTTCTGATTTCATACTGACAGAGTAAGATTTGGTTTTGGCTCCAGATTTATAACACCCTTCTTGTAAAGGGCAACGTTTACACTTCTCCACGTCAAAATAATACGTATTCACTTGGTTCTTAGACTGGTTCTTTTTCCCTTGGCGAGCCTTCCTTACGGCCATATGCCCTGCAGGACAAAAGTACATACCTGCATCTTTATTGAACTCAAATTTTTCTTCTTTTTTTCGAGCACCATAAGATACATGGGGGTTCAGCTTGGAGATCAATTCAAATTCATGTTCGTTGGCATATTTGAGGTTTTGGCTTCCTGAATAGGCTGCATCGCCAATGACCTCTTTCACCTCAATGCCTGCTTCTTTGCTTTTTTCTACTAACGTTGGTAACTCTTTACCATCTGTTTTTTCACCCGTTGTAATCGTTGCGGCGGTAATGATTCGCTCTTGGACCATTGCTAAGTGTGTTTTGTATCCGAAAAAGGATGAATCTGCTGTTTTATGGCCGATTCGAGCGTCTGGATCTGCCGATTCTTGAAGATAGACCAAATCATCTTCAACAGTTTCTTTGAGTAGATTTAATGGTTCTTTTACTTTTGGGATTTCGGTTAACTTTGGCTCATTCTCCATGATTTCCACAAGCTTTTGTGTGTAATCCAACTCGGCTTCAATCGTGTCCTCAGTTGGTTTACTCGGGAACTTTTCTTTCATGGTTTCATCAATAGAATACACCAATTTCCTCACCTTTTTTGACTGATTACGCAATACTTCTTGGGGAGAGGTCTGATTATATCGAGCTTTCGTGTGAGTAGCGTCTAAGATGACAGACTGGGATTTGATCACCCCTTTTTCAAGTGCGATTTCAACTGTTTTCATGATCAATAAGTCCAATAAATCTTCATCTTTCAAACGTTTCCGTCGAAAATAAGCCAACAAGCTGGGATCAATTACATCATCTTCAGGGGCCATTTCTAAAAAGAACTTAAACGACATGTCTACCTTGGTTCTTTCAATAAGGTCAACATCGGATAAAGTGTAGATGGTTTTAAGAAGGAGATATTTAAAAATCCGAATGGGATGGATGGCATTCCGACCATTGGTATGACAATATTTATCCTTTAATTCATCATAGACGAAGCTGAAGTCCACGAGTTGATTGATCTTTCGTAGAAGATGATCTTTGGGCACAACAATATCATACAATCCTTCAAATTGGCTTACGTTCATTGATAACTGATGGTCAAGCATCCAATCCCTCACTTTTATGTAGTACCTCCATTTTACAAGAAAACAGCGTATCTTTCTTCGATTTCTCGAAGAAAGATACGCTGTTTAGTGAATTAGGGACTTTTTCAGTGGCCTCGTCATTGGCTCTGGGTTTTTTTACTTTAATGGTGGGATTTTGTATAACATTGAGAATTATTATCAATACTGTATAAGAAGACAACCACGCCTATGGTTGCCTTCTCCCCTATTACATACCCGGTTCGAATGTTTTGCAGTCCGTTTCTTCGCTGTTATGCGCTTTGTTCCCTTTATGACTGACAACGAAAATCTGGTCTGCAGAACACTTCTTTCCTTCACTGTTGTACCTGCAGTTGCTCACTTCACATAGTACGTCTTGTGCCATGGTTTTACACCTCCCCTGTACCATTAGAGTGTACGTTTCGTTTCAGGTTCATACCTTCACATTGACCCCTGATCATGAAAAAAGGACTCACCTCCGAAAGGTAAGCCCCTGTTCATTTTATAACTCCAATGCTTCCTCTTGATGTACAGCCATTGTTCTTCGTTTCGTCACGATTTTATATGCCGCGACTGTGACCAATACCACTCCACTGCAGATGATATATAAAGCCGAAAAACCGAGCTGCGATGAAACAAGCCCCAGCACAAACGACCCGACCGCAATCCCAAGGTCATAAAAAATGAAGAACGTAGCCGTCGCATGCCCCGTTCTCCTCTTCGGTGCAGCCTGTATCGACATGGTCTGGAAACTTGGAAGCAAAGCACCATACCCGAGTCCGATCAGCGTTCCTGATATCAATAAGAAAACGACGGAATGAGTGAAGCTCAAGAGAATCAGTCCAAAGGCAAAGATGACCAGGGACGGGTAGATGACCGCGTTGGGTCCCGACCGATCAAATAGTCGCCCTGTATATGGCCGAGACAGCAGCATCGCAGCTGCAAATACGACGAAGAATAAACTGACGGATTCGAATAATCCGACAGACTTCGCATAAACGGAGATAAACGACATGATGCCGGAGTAAGCAAATGAGGTCAGGAACCCTACCAAGGCAATCGGGATTGCCTTCACTTCTATTAAGTCCTTAAGGGTCAGGCGTCTGCTCACTACCTGTTCCACCACATCGTTCTCTGTCACCTGAATGCCAAATGAGCAAAGAAAGCCTATGACAATGATCCATGCAAGACCCATAAACAACGTCGTGTACGGAATCCACTGTAGTAGGGCCAGGGAAAGAAATGGACCTACTACAACTGCCAGGTTCATCGACATGGCAAAGTAACCGAGTCCCTCCCCCTTCCTGTTTGCCGGGATCATGTCTGCCGCAATTGCCACCATGACCGTTGAACCGATACTAAACCAGATTCCATGAAAAAAACGGAGCCCCATCAAAAAATAAAAACCATTTACCCAAAAGTAAATGAATGAGGAAATCCCGAACATTAAAACACTGAGGATGAGTGTCCTTTTCTTCCCTAACAGCTCAATGATTTTTCCCGAAAAGGGACGTACAATGATCGCCGATAGTAAGAAGACCGTTGTAGCTAGTCCTGCCTGACCTTCTGTTCCGTGTAACTCATCAAGCACATACAGAGGCAGGATGGTCAACAATGAGTAAAAAACTAAAAACAGAAAAAAATTATTCAGTAACGCCATAAAAAATGGCCGTGTCCAGATATTTTGTTTTGTTGAATGCTCCACTATTATTCTCCTTCGCGCAATTAGTTGTTATACTAATTATATCTACAACATGTATATTTGTAAATATAGTTGTTGTGACAATTAATTCAATTTCTTCCGGTTTTCATGTATGATAAAGGGAAGAAACTCATGTAGAAGGTGAAACCAGTGACAATGTCCCGAGATGAATCCATCGGCTTATATACGAGCCACACAGTCAAAAACATCATTCGATTCCTCACCCTCCATCTGAAAGATTTCGATGTGACACCTGAGCAGTGGACGGTTTTGAAGAGACTCGCCGAGAAGGATGGAATCAGTCAAAAACAGCTTGCCATGAGGTCTGAAAAAGACCAGCCGACCGTAACCAGAATATTGGATATTCTGGAAAGGAAAGAACTGATTTACAAACAGAAAAATGCAGTAGACAGACGATCTTTTCTTATTTTCATCACAGAAAAAGGAATGAAAGCGAAGGAAGAGCTTTCCCCCTTTATAGAGAAATTGTATGAAGATACGATTCTTAAAGGGATTTCAGAAGAGGAATTAGAAGTATATAAGAGCGTTCTTTCTCAAATCAACGCGAACATGACCAAAGGATAGGAGTGAGCGTATGAAAGAAATTCCTGTAGCCCTACAGATGTATACATTGCGAAACGAGGCGGAAAAGGATTACATCGGTACTCTTCAAAAAGTGGCTGATTTAGGCTATGAAGGGGTAGAACTTGCCGGTTATGGAGGTTTATCCGTCAAAGAGCTGAAAGATTTATTAGGCAAGCTCAATCTTCGTGCCGTCTCCAGTCATATTTCTTTATCTGATCTAAGGAGCAATGTGGATCAGGTGATCGAGGATCAGCTTGAGCTGGGCAGTACCTACATCGTGTGCCCATATTTACCCCCTGAAGAACGAACAGAGGAAGATTATTTCCGATTGATCGATGACCTGAACACCATTGGTGCAAAATGCTTTGAAGCGGGTATCACCCTCTGCTATCATCACCATGACTTCGAATTAAGGACTCTTTCCAACGGGAAAACGGCTCTCGAAACGATTCTGACTGAAACGAATCCCCATATGGTCAAAGCTGAATTTGATATCTATTGGTTGACGTATGCAGGGGAAAATCCTGTTGAATGGCTGAAGCGTTACCAGGGTCGGACTCCCCTTGTCCATTTAAAAGATATGACAACGGATGGCGAACGATTTTTCGCGGAGCTTGGATCGGGTGGAGTGGACCTGGAACCTATCCTGGAATTCGGTATGCACAGCGATGTGGACTGGTGGATTGTCGAACAGGACGACTCCAAGATCCCGCCAATCGACAGCGTTCGAAAAAGTCTTGAGTACTTACGACATAACCAAGTTCGATGAGATAAAAAGGAGAGCCGGGTAAATTGGCTCTCCTTTCTCACATTATTTAAGTTTCGCTACAATCTTGCCTTTCACGTGGCGCTCGGATAAGCGGCTGAGGGCTTCCGGCACTTCTTCAAGTGTCACCGTCTCCTTCAGCATGGCGTCCAGCTTCCCTTTTTCCAACAGGTCCAGCATCTCATCCCCGATAACCGCAAAATCCTTTTGGGCTTTGAAGTCTTCCGTTTGATGCGCCGCTGCAAGGGCGATTTCATGATAGGAAACGACTTTCGTGAATAATTTGATTTTGGTGAAATCAGGAGCACCGGCGATGTACACCATGTGACCCATATAGGCCAGGGCATCCAGGGAGTCTGTCGCACTCTGTCTGCTGACCGCATCCACGACGGCGTCAACACCACGTCCATCTGTGATTTCCATCACCTTCGCTGTAACATCTTCTTCCCGGTAGTCGATACAATAGTCTGCTCCAAGTGATTTCACATAGTCATGATTGTGACGGGACGCAGTCGATATGACGGTCTTCCCTGCAAGTTTCGCAAGCTGTACACCAAACCCGCCTACTCCACCGGCCCCGCCATGAATCAAAATCGTATCGACGTTGTCTAGGGGCAGTTTACGGTGAATGGCCTGGTAAGCCGTATAACCCGCAGTCGGAAGGGCTGCAGCATCCTCAAAGGAAACACTGTCAGGGATGCGTGAAACCGTGTGTGCTGTGATGATTGCGTATTCTGCATATCCGCCTTTTTTCGTGAAATCTCCGTGGTAAACGACACGGTCTCCTTCTTTAAAATCCGTTACTCCCTCACCGACTTGTGCCACCACTCCCGCCACATCCAAACCGAGAATATGCGGATAGGACCAGACAGGCATCCCATTCGTGGCTGTCTTGTAGTCAACGGGGTTCAATCCGACGGCATGGACCTCTACGAGAAGTTCTCCCTTTTTCGGTGAAGGTGTTTCGGTTTCCTCCACCTGCATATCTTTCCATAAACCTTTATCTTTCAATAATAAAGCTTTCATTATATTCATCTCCTTAAAGAGCGTTATGATTATTTTGCTTACATGGTATATAATATATACTATAAATGAGATAAACAAGTAGGCACTATTTAGTATCCTGGTTACCGTTTGGAAACCTGGGAGGTGCCTGCGTCGGGTGGATAGGTTTGAGTTCAGCTGCTGAATATCATCCGTATTTCAACTGCTGAATAACTTTGATTATTCACCTGCTGAAAAAACTTCTATATTCAACAGCTGAATCCACAAATGAACATCACAAATAAACCAGGAGGTACCCATATGAAACAACTCAACACCGAATACCAATGCGCCATCGACCTCGTGATCGATGTTATCGGAGGAAAATGGAAGGTTCTTATACTATGGAATTTGAACGAAGGTGTAAAGAGATTCAATGAATTGAAGCGGTCCCTGCCGAATATCACCCAGAAGATGCTTACCCAGCAGCTAAGGGAGTTGGAAGAACACGGACTGGTCGAGCGGACGGTTTATCAGGAAGTCCCGCCGAAAGTCGAATATTCGACGACTGAGATGGGAAAGAAACTCCAGGGCACGTTATTTGAGATGTGTAAATGGGGAGATGAATATGCCGAGCAGAAAGGGATCGGGATGAACCGCTGCTGGACGACGTATGATTTCATGGAGAATGATCAGTAAGGCGAAAAGGACTTGTCACAAGCCCTTTCATCTCGTCATTCCGCCAGGATCTGACCCAGTGCCTTTTCAAGCGTATCATATTGGAAGACAAATCCTGCTTTCTCCAACCGTTCCGGGATGACCCATCTGCTTTTCAGGACCAGTTCGGTTTCCGTTTTGATGAACACCGCACCTGCTTCAAGCATCCATTTCGGGGTCGGGAGCCCTATCTTCTTATTCATCACGTTCCTTAGGTGAGCCATGAATTCACGATTGGTGACTGTATCTGGCGAGGAACAGTTGAACACTCCCCTTAACTCCTTCTCTTCATTCAAAAAAAGAATGATCCGGTACAGGTCTTCTACATGGATCCAGCTAAATTTCTGGGTACCCGGTCCCTGCACCCCTCCGAGACCAAATCGGACCAGATTTTTGTACGGTGTCATCACACCGCCATCCGGCCCCAGGACGATCGCGATCCGTAAAGCTGCCTGTCGCGTCCCGGGTAACGAAAAGGAGAAGAATGCTTTCTCCCATTCTTTTGCCACTTCAACGGAAAAGCCTGTGCCGATATCGCCGGCTTCCTCCGTCATCGGCCGGTCCTCTGCATGTCGATAGATCGTAGCCGTACTGGAATTGATCCATAAGGGAGGTGGATTCTGACATTGTAAAATGGCCTTCCCCAATATATTCGTCGTGTCCGTCCTGGATTTGAAAATGTCCGCTTTATTCTTTTCATTGTACCGACAGTCGACTGACTTCCCTGCAAGATTGATGAGCATATCCGCACCCTCTAATGACTGAACGATTTCATCGGGCCGGTCCCAGGAAACATGGGGAGTCTGTCTTGAAATGATGATCACTTTATCGCCGTTCTCAAGAAATTTCTTCTGAAGATACTGGCCGATGAAGCCAGTTCCCCCTGCTATGACGATTTTCTTTTCCACGGTATCCACTCATTTCTTTTGTGTAAGTATGTGAATTATTTCACATTAATTATACCAAATTCTGTAACGAATTCAACCATTTTTTGTCTGTTTCCCCTTTATACAAAAAATAGTGGAATATTCCTAGAAAAATATTTTTCTGCGAATGACATAGATAAGGGTAGAAATTCACCTCTAATTTTGTATATATCGACATTATTAAACACTAAATATTTCAAATTTACTGATAATTACCATTTTTTTCATTGTCAAGCTTCCTTTTTTTTACTAGACTACTAATTAGCCGCCGGGGCCAAAAGAAATAGCTATTTCCAAAATCTATGATCAAAAGGGGAAATTGTAATTATGTCGAAAAAGAAATTAGTCAGTTTAGCACTAGGTACTTCTCTTGTATTCAGCGCCTCCTTTACGGGTGCTTCCGCATTCGCCCAGTCATCAGATTCTATTACTTCGAAAATGGACATCCATCAAAAGGTCATGAACATAGATAAAAAAGGGCCGAGCTTCTTATCTGGGAAACTATCAAAAGGTATTGTAAAGAACGACAAAGACGTGAAAGCGTTCTTGAAGGAAAATAAAGAGCTATTCGCCATCGATCCACATTCTGAACTGACATTACTTGAAAAGACGACAGATGATCTTGGAATGTCTCACTATCGGTTCACTCAATCAGTGGACGGTGTTCCTGTTGAAGGAGCCATCTTCATTGTCCATACAAATAAAAACAATGAAGTGACCGCTACGACGGGTCAGCTTTTTAAAGAAGCTTCTAAAAAAGTAACCAAGACAAAATCAAAAATCAATCAAAAATCCGCGACAGATCTTGCATGGAAGCATATCGGCCTATCAAAAGCCGACACCTTGAAAGGTGCTCAAAACGAGTTCGCCATTGATGCGAAGAAAGACAGTAAAGTTGAAAACACAACTGAAAAAAATGATCTCGTGATTCATGAGAAGGATGGAAAGTTCACGCTTGCTTATAAAGTGCAACTTCAATTCATCGAGCCTTATGGAGCGAACTGGCAGATTTATGTGGATGCCAAAGACGGATCGATTGTCGAAGCTTTCAATGCTGTGACAGATGCAGCGACAACTGGAAGCGGTTACGGGGTTTTAGATGACTATAAAACGCTTAATACTTATTCTTCAAACGGAACTTATTACTTATTTGATGTGACGAAGCCTATGAACGGTGTCATTGAAACCTTTACGGCTCAAAATGGATCAAGTCTTCCAGGGTACTATTCCGTTGACAGCAATAACTCATGGACTGCTTATTCGCAGGCGGCTGACGTTGATGCCCATGCATATGCGGGTAAAGTCTATGACTATTATAAAAACACACATAACCGAAACAGTTTCGACAACAACGGAGCGACCATCCGTTCCACTGTCCACTATGGGTACAATTACAATAACGCTTTCTGGAATGGTTCCCAAATGGTCTATGGTGACGGGGATGGATCTACTTTCACTTCCCTATCAGGCGCATTGGATGTCGTGGCCCATGAGCTGACACATGCCGTGACGGAACGCACTGCCGGATTACAATATCAATATCAATCCGGGGCCCTGAACGAATCATTCTCTGATGTGTTTGGATACTTCTTGGATCCCGGCGATTACCTGATGGGTGAAGATGTGTACACCCCTGGTACCTCGGGAGATGCTCTGCGCAGTCTTTCAAACCCATCTAAATACGGACAACCGGAACATATGAATAACTATGTGAACACTTCTTCCGATAACGGTGGTGTTCATACAAACTCCGGTATCCCGAATAAAGCGGCTTATAACACGATCTCAAGCATCGGGAAAGCCAAAGCAGAAAAAATCTACTATCGTGCACTGACTGTTTACTTAACACCAACTAGTAATTTCAGTTATGCACGTGCCGCCCTTCTTCAATCAGCAGCTGACCTGTACGGAAGTGGAAGCTCCACTTACAACTCCGTTAAAGCAGCATGGGATGCTGTCGGGGTTTATTAAGACCCTATCCAGTTAGCAGACAAAAAGCCGTCCTACCCGGGACGGCTTTTTGTCCTTTATACGAATCTCAGAAAATACTTCACCAACCTCCCCTTTCATCCGATATAATGAATATAGGTAATATGTCATAGTGTCGGTCCTTTATGAAGGAGGGATGAACATGTTAGAGCTTTTATTCATCAACGTATGTATCTTAATATCCTTTTTATATTTTGCCGGGATTGTGTTGAGAAATCCACGGAAATCACCGATTCCAATGAATGTATTGATTGGATCCTTCTCCGGGGTTCTTGGGTTGGCTCTCATGTATTTTGCCATTCCCTTGGATCACAATAGTATAGTGGACCTGAGGCATTTAGCCATCGTGACCACAGCCGTCTATATCGGCTGGATTCCTGCCCTTCTTTCAGCCTTCATCATCACAGTGGCCAGAACAATCATGTTCGGTGTAACGCAGGAAGCGATTGTGGCTGCAATGGGTATGTTGGTTACCGGGATCACCTGCAGCGTATTAAGCTTTCTCCCTTACCGGAGATTAGTAAAGATTCAGATTCTGAACCTGGCCGCCCTGATGATCATATTCATCTCGTTACAAAACAACATGGGGTTCTTGAATACATTGAAGATCATTCCCTATCATACGATTACTTCTATCCTGGTCGGCTTTATCGCTTATTTTATTGCCGAGCAGATCAAACGTTCAAATGAACAATATCATCAACTGGAACAGAACGCGACGAAAGATTTCCTCACCAGTCTCAATAACGTCCGACAATTCGATGCAAGTTATAATCAAGCTTTGAAGCATGCCCAGGAAAGACATGAAAAACTGTCCCTGCTGCTCATCGATATTGATCATTTCAAAAATGTGAATGATACGTTTGGTCACCACGCAGGGGATGAAGTGCTAAAAGGACTCGGAAAGGTATTGTCCCACCATTCCAGGTCTTTCGATATCGTATCCAGAAATGGAGGGGAAGAATTCAGTATCCTTTTGATCGACTGTCCACACAGCCACGGGATGGTCATTGCGGAAAGACTTCGGGAAGCAGTGGAACGACACTCCTTTATGATTACTGAAGAGCAGTCGATACACATTACGATATCCGTTGGAGTATCCACCTACCCGGATACTGTTTCACCTGCGGGGGAAGAGATTTTTGAACAAGCAGATAAAGCCCTCTACCTCGCTAAGCGTACAGGTCGGAATAAAGTTTGCGATTTCAACATGGTTCAAGCCGTTCCATGATCATAATCGACAGGATTCAACATCATTTCCTGGGAAAAGATGTTGAATCCTGTCAATAACCATATTTCAGCTATTCCCTCCGTTCAAACGGCAGCGTCATACACCTGATCCCGCCCCCGCCTTTTTCAAGTTCATTCACATCCACTTCAATCAATCTCTTTCCTTTTAAAGACGGATGATCCTTTAATATGCTCTTATTGGCCTTCGTGCTGATCAAGAGGGTTTCCGGGTCCAGATTCAGAAAATTGATATCCGCGACCGTATGCTTTATGTCATCTGTCCATAATACGTCAAAACCCTGACGCTTGATGAACTCCTCCATCATCACGTACCGTCCCCCCTTTTCAGAGACGATCTGGACAGGGAACAGCCTCATATAGCTTTTGGCAATGAGGAGATTACCCCCTGCAACATTGCAATTCATATCCAAATGCATCGTTTCACCCGTCCGGGGTAAGTCGATGATCCCGATTTCCGAAAACCCCGCCTGAAAGATCCTCCCCTTCAATGCTTCTATGCTTTCGATGCTTGATCTAAGGCCTGTATTAATGAAAACAGTGTCCCTGTTCAACACAAATACATCCCCATTCTCCAATGCCTTCAATCGGTTATTATCCCCAATGGAAAACGTCTTCTCATCGAACCAGGTTTGAAATAGTTCATGACTGTGAACATACTCGGGGGCCCTCATCGTCGTGCCCGCATCACCCGGAATCACCGTATTTCCGTACACACAGGCGAGATCCCTTACAAAAACACGGTTGATGAGCTGTTGATTCAAGTCCCCCACCTCATCTGTAAGGTGATCGGAGTAATCAATGACCGTTACCCCCACGTTCTCCATGGCTCTCTTCATCTCTTCATGGTTTTCCTTTGCTTTCTCCTGGTTTACCGGCTTCTCCCACCCAACATAATCCGCCGTTCTTTGATCCGGTACATCCACTGATGAAGGCGAGCATACCATCACCGTCTTCAATTCTCCATGTTCGTTCCAGCAATTCGGATGAATCTTTTCCATCAGCTGAGCCTCCTCCACTTCATTCTCCCTTACTTTCTCCTTTCTCATAAAAAATCATTCCGTGCCCATTCACATATTTCAGAAGGTTCAACGTCAAACTATGAAGGATAAAGGTCAGGTGAAAAGATATGAGCAAATGTACGAATCAGACAAATCTCACGTGGTGGCAGCTCTCTTTCATCGGGGTGGGCTGCATCATCGGAACCGGTTATTTCCTGGGCTCTGCCATTCCGATTCAAAAAGCGGGAGCCTCTGTGCTCATTGCCTATTTAGTTGCCGGGATCGGAACTTGGATGGTGTTCCAGGCACTTGCTAAACTGACGGCACAGCACCCGGAAAAAGGTTCATTCCGGACATATGCTAAACAAGCTTACGGTTCCTGGGCAGGATTCAGTAATGGATGGGTGTATTGGTCGGCAGAAATGTTGATCATGGGAAGCCAGTTAACCGCTCTCGCCCTCTTCGCTCAATTTTGGTTCCCACAGATCCCTCTTTGGATATTCACAGCCGGATTTGCCTGCCTTGGGTTGGTCATCATCCTGATGGGAGTCCGGAAAGTGGAACAAATGGAGAATGTGTTCGGAGTGATGAAAGCCGCTGCCATCATCATGTTCATTATCATTGCCGGTGCCGCCTTGTTTGGCTGGCTCGGGGACGGGTCTTCGGGGCGGGGTCTTCCTTCCCCCTTAAAGGAAATTCTTCCTCATGAGGGGAAAGGCTTATGGCTCGCCCTTCTTTTTGCCTTCTATGGATTTGGGGGAATTGAAGTGATGGGTCTGATGGCCAGGGAACTGAAGGATCCTAAGGATGCTCCGAAGTCAGGGAACATCATGCTTTTGATTTTGACGGTCCTTTATATACTTTCCTTCTATCTCGTCTTAAAGCTGGTACCGCTAAACAGGATCAATCCTAATGAGAGTCCCTTTTTGACCGCCCTTGATCAGTACAGCATTCCGTGGGTCCCCCACCTATTCAATGCCGTGTTGATCATTGCCGGGTTTTCTACCATGGTCGCTTCTTTATACGCCGTCACCACGATGCTTGTGGCTCTGGCCGAAGAAGGCGATGCCCCCCGTATTTTCGCCAAAAAAGGAAAAACGGAGGTCCCGCTCCCCGCATTCGGCTTGACTACTCTCGTCGTTGCTCTATCCATTGTCGTCGCCATGCTGCTTCCGGATAAACTCTTTGAATATATCACAACCGCTGCAGGGCTGATGCTTCTTTATACGTGGCTTTTCATTCTTGCTTCCTTTCATAAACTTATGAGCCGGACAGCCTGGGATCTGACTAGATCTCTCATTGCCCTGCTTCTCATTCTGTTTGCCATCAGCGGCACTCTTCTTGACGGAGTGAGCCGAGTCGGTTTTTTTGTCAGTCTTGGATTCATCTTCTTGATTGCAGTGGCTGCCTTCATAAAAGAAAAAAGAGTTAAAGCCTGATGCCTTAACTCTTGATCTTCTTATGCATATGGGAAAAGGGACATTTGCTCATGGAAGAATCATCGTCGCTGAGATAATATTGCTTCCACTCATAATTGTCTTCCTGTCCGTACCATTTCAGGCTGGGATGAGGATCGACCTCATCATATTCAACGAGCCGCTTTCGTATGACCTTCTTTAATTTCTGACCGAATGTCGTAGATGAATTGATTTCGTCAAATACCCACCGGGGCTGAAAGGCGAGAAGAAAATAAGGAAAGTGACGACTCTTTCGGACGATGTGAGCAGGAGTCGCGCAGAAGGAAAAATAAGGTTCCCCGTCAAAGCAAAACTCCCAAGTATGATCATGGGGATCCTTTCCGATATCATCTGGCCAAGGGGTATCATCGAGTCTGTGTACCCGATTTAACAAGTCCCAGAAAATCTGTTGATACGATTCAACGGAACCCTCGATATCCTCTGATTGAAAGAACACGACAAGAGATGCATACTTCCCTGTATCCCTTGAAATACCTCCGTATTGCTTTAATAAAGAGACCAGCTTATCCGTCGCTTCATCCTTTCTCGGATCTTCTGCAAAACCGAAGCGCAAAGTATCTGTTTGAAAGCCTTGTTTACCCGGTACGCACGGATACGGGTGCTCTTCATCACACATCAGGTCCGAGAAGTGGAGATAGGCAGATTGCTGCCAGGGAGTAAGTTCCTCCAGGTGTTGATCGATCCAACTTTTTGTATATAACATGTAGCCGATCCCTCCTAACGATTACTCATCTATCCTATTAGGAGGGCGCCCATTGGGTGTCTGTCTAACCAAACAATATACGACAGGCCTCTACGCCGAAATAAATCCCAAATCCCATCAGGACGATACCCGATACGATGGAAATGATCCTCAGGATGAGGGGACTCACCAGCTTCCTTGCCCCCGTCGCGACAAAAGCCATTGTCACATCCCACAGGGTGATGCCCAGGAATATCCCCAGACTATACAAGAAAAGCTGCGAGGATTCATATGACCTGGACGTCTGTGCAAGAATCGATCCATAAATTCCAAGCCAGAACAAAATGCTTAACGGATTTGAAATCGCCATAAAGAAACCCGTACGGAACGATTTCCCTTTCGACTCATTCTGCGATTGAGGTGAAGAGGATGTGAGGGTTCCCGACTTTTGTATGCTTTCAATCCCCGTATACGTCAAAATAAAAAAGCCAAAGATCCATAAACCTAATTTAATGAACGGTATATCAATGAATTGAGCCAGTCCAAAATAAATCAGGAGCATAAAGATCCCGTCCGCCACCATCCCCCCGACTCCAACAAGCCAGGCATGTATGAAACCGAAGCGGATCCCCTTGTCCAATTGAGCGGCATTGATCGGTCCCATAGGGGCAGAAAGGGATAACCCTAAAACGATATAGCTAATAAATATACTCATAACCGTACCACCTTCAAATTGACTTCTCCCTATTGTATTCGGACAGGCGGGGAAGTATTAGGCCAATCACAATGAGGCATACATAATTTTATTTTGAGGGGTTATTCTAATCATCGAAGCCAATAGAGGAGGAATATGTATGAATAACCAAGGTCAATCCAATGGGAGGCCGCAGCCCGGCGCTCAAATGCCACCGAATATGATGAACACCCAAAGTCAGAACCATGGGGGGCATGAGCTATTTGATGCACATGAAGTCATCGCAGGGATCATCAGCATGCTGGATCAATATCAAATGTATGATCAACACATTCAGGATCCGGAATTGAAGGATATCGTCAAGCGCCAGACCGACTTCGTGACGACTATGTATAATACCATTGTAGGAAGTTTCTCGACCGGACAGGACCCCATCATCCCGACGCAACAATACCAAATGACCCAAAGCCATACGACCACTTATGGTATCAAACCCGGTGCACCCAAAAAACCGAATCAATCCGTCCAGGAGCTTTCGGATAAGGGCTTGTCCGCATATATGCTGGGTCAGACGAAATCACTGGCCACACTCCTTGCCATGACGGCTCTTGAGATGACGAACCCCGTGCTGCGCCGAGTTGTTGCAGACAGTGTACCGAATTTCATTGAAATGAGTTATGAAATTTTCCTTTACCAAAATAAGCACGGGTATTATCAGGTTCCTCAATTGAATGGGCAGGATATGACCCTCATGCTGCAGAGCTATACGACTGTCCCGCAGCAAAACCTGCCTCAATGATCTTAATTCACAGCCTGCATCTTCATGGATGCAGGCTTTCTTGATGTGACCTCATTGAACCACTTTTCCCCTGGCACCATAGAATAGAATGATAAGGTGAAAATAGGAGGTCTGATACCAATGATCCACACCGTCAAGACTGGAGAAACTCTTAATCAGATATCAAGGGATTTCAGGACCCCACTGCCTGACATCCTGAAAGCCAATCCCGGCATCGATCCGGATCAGCTATACCCGGGACAGACGATCACCATCCCCGGAATTCCCGATACTACCGGGAATCCGTACAGAATTCAAGTGTCTGTCAACAATCGGATTCTCCGATTATTTAAAGATGGTTCTCAAGTGAAAGAGTTCCCCATTGCAGTCGGAAGGATCCTTTTCGAAACGCCCATTGGCGAATTCATCATCATCAATAAAGCACCGGACCCAGGGGGACCCTTTGGCACGATGTGGATGAGTTTATCCAAAGAAAGCTATGGGATCCACGGGACGAATAACCCCGCTTCCATAGGAAATGCCGTGTCCAAAGGATGCATCCGGATGTACAATAAAGACGTGGAAGAGCTGTCAAACATCGTACCGATCGGGACCCCGGTATCCATCACCCCATAAAGAAAAAAGTGTATAGAGCGAACTATACACTTCTTCCCATTATAAAATCGCCCTTTTGGATTCGATATAATCCAACCCGAAGTGCATATGAAGGATTCTTGCAGCCTTTTCGACATCGGTGCGATCGACAATGGCGCTCAGTCCCACTGATGATTCCCATACGGACACCTTCCCTATATGGTAATCATGGAAGACATTCGTGACCTTTTCTTTTACTTCCCCTGAAGACTGGATAGTTCCAATCACACACACCTTCGATACATCTTCCCTAATGTCAAAATGGGAGTAAGCCTGGTTATATTTCCTGACGATTTTTTTCACCTGGGGAACATCCTGATCTTTGATGATAAGGACCAGCCCTTGTCGGTGTCTGATTCTTTCTGTTTCGATATGGTGGGAATCAAGATCATAAAGGATCAAGGATTCCCCTCCATCACAGCCATGGATCGTAAGGACGGAGATCTCTTCCTGGAGGGCTACTCCCACGATGCTATCATTTCTTTGGACTTTCCCGCTGATGACGGTTCCCCGCCCCTCTTTTAGACTGGAACGGACGATCATAGGTACTCCATGTTCCTTGGCGTGTTTAATCGCTCTCGGATGGAGGACATTGGCTCCCATCATGGCAAACCGGAGCATGTCAGTATAGGACAGGCCATCGATCTTGGCAGCCCGGGGGACCACTCTCGGATCGGAGGTATACACCCCATCCACATCCGTATAAATGTCGCATCGATCCGCATTCAGGGCTGAAGCCAGTGCAGCAGCCGACGTATCTGATCCACCCCTGCCTAAAGTGGTGAGCTCCCCCTCTTCGGTGACCCCTTGAAACCCGGCCACCACAACGATTCGCCCAGCGGATAACTCCTCTTTTATCCTCCCTGTATCAATGGAAGAGATCTTTGCATTGCCGAACACTGCATCGGTCCGGATCCCCGCCTGCCGACCTGTCAGGGACACGGCCTCCATCCCTCTGTAGTGAAGGGCCATGGTCAGAAGGGAAATCGTGACCTGCTCCCCTGTAGCGAGGAGCATATCCATTTCTCTTTTACCGGGATAATCAGAAAGTTCCCCCGCCAGTTTCACAAGGGTGTCCGTCGTATTGGCCATCGCGGATACGACAACCACGACATCATTCCCCTTTTCTTTTTCCTTCAAGATTTGACCGGCCACCCGCTTCATGCGATCCGTAGAACCTACAGAGGTTCCACCAAATTTCTGAACAATGATACCCAAGTGATCCCCCTACTTTCTATCAGATCTATTTTCTGCTTTCCCTAAATGCGTCATGAAACAGCTATTCCTTCCTTCACTTCATTTTCAAGAGGAATTTCGTTTAGAATCGATACAGCCTGAATGTGTTCATGTGATTGAAGAAGGGAATCCAATTCTTCTTTTCTTCCTTCGACAAAGACGTAAAGGTCATTTCCAAGCTGAATGCGGTCCTTTAAGGTGAACGGTGTAATCCAGCTTTGATACTCCTCCTTTTCCTTGAAGCGCAGGACCCATTGCCTGATGCTTTCTCCTTGGGTATCTTCGCTCGTCACCGTCTTTTCAGGAGAAACGGTGTATTTCCCCTCTATCAGGGAGAGAAAATCCTCCACCATGGCACTTCCCGTCGGAAATTTCCCCGCTCCAGGACCCAGCAGTGTGATCCTCCCTACCAGACTCCCTTTCAGTGAAATCGCATTTTCCACATCCTCCACCCCGTAAAAGGGATGGCTGTCGTGGACAAGGATCGGTTCCACTCCCCCTTTGATGCGATTGAATCCGTCCCGTTCCAGTGATCCCACATGCTTAAAGCGCAAACGGAAGGACTCGGCTGCCTGCAGCCATTCAGCCGTCAAGTGTGTGATCCCTTTCCGCCTGATATCCTTCCAGTCCGGCTGCCTGCCAAAGGCGGTCTGACTTAAAATCAGAAGCTTATAAAAGGCATCATATCCCTCTATGTCGCTGGTCGGATCCGCTTCGGCATATCCCTTCTCTTGAGCCTGCTTTAGAGCAGTGTCAAAGGAAAGCCCCTTTTTCCTCATTTGGGATAGAATGAAGTTGGATGTCCCATTCAATATTCCTTGAATGCTTCTGATTCCATTTACCTTCAGGAGCTGACGGATGGTGCCGATGACCGGGATCCCTCCAGCCGTGGTCGCTTCGAAACCAAGGGACACCCCATTATTGGAAGCTTTCTTCAGAAGCTCGGGGCCGTATTTTGCGAACATGGCTTTATTGGCCGTTATGACGTGAATCCCTTTCTCGATTGCTTGTGTTACATACGTATAAGTCGGTTCTTCTCCTACTATGGCTTCAAAGATCGCATGAAGGTCAGGTATGTCGAGAATGTCTTTATAATCGGTCGTAATCCTTATGGACGGATCGATTTCCCTTTGCTTAGAGGGATCCTTGATGAGGATTGCCCTTATTTTCACCTCTTTACCGAGTACTTCTTTCAATCTTTCCTGATGAGTATCAATGGCTTCATAGACCCCTTGACCAACTGTTCCAAAGCCCAGAAGCGCAACATTTATCGCTGACATCATTCAGCCTCCTTTTTTCCCGTTTTACCTGCACATACGATTCCTTTCTGAAGGCGTGGTGGAAAGAAAGAGGGTATACAGAAAAGCCCTCTTCTTGTAAGAAGAGGGCTAATGGATCATGCTCCTCCCCTTATCTTCCAGATCCACTTGGAATCTGTAGGAATTGGCACCTTTACAGACTGATCCTGCAGGTTGCCGGGCTTCATCGGGCCTATCCCTCCGCCGCTCTTGATAAGAGATATAACGTTATGTTTTCACTTGATATTTGAGTATGAATTGGATTATATAGGGGATTCACTCCCTCGTCAATAGAATTTTTGTTATTTTTTAAAAATTCTTTCTACTAAAACCTGATGGGACATTTCCGATGGGTTTAGTTTGGAATACTCCTATTTCTATTAATCTTTTTGGTTAAAGGAAGTTTTAACCGAGGTAGAGAGGGAAAACTAACCCATATCCATTTACTAGAAAGGACACGTTTCGATCATGTTGAAAAAGATCCTCCCCTTATCCATTCAAAAATATTTGCTCATGTCAAAACGGCAGCGCATGCATGAAATCCGGCTCACCATTTGGTATATGCCCTTTATATACATATGCCTGTCCTTGCTCATGGTCGCCATTACCCTCTATTTAGATCTCTATCTGGAAGTGTCACAGTATACGTTTGATATGTTAAGTATGGATGCTTCGGTCACCCGCATACTGGTCAGCACGCTCATAGGGGGCATCTTGACACTCAGTGCTTTTACTCTCAATTCCCTGCTCGTCGTGCTGACGATGTTCAGCGGGCAGTTTTCACCCAGGATGCTATTGGATTTCATTTCGGACAAACAGACGCAGCACGCCCTCGGCATTTTCAACGGAAGTTTCGTTTATGTGCTCCTCCTTTTCCTTTTTATCGGAAGTTCAAAGAAGGAAATGTTTGTCGCTGCCCCGGTCATGACGATCGCACTGGCGTTCCTGTCAGCCCTTACGTTCATCTTTTTCATTAACCATGCATCGACGTGGATGCAGGTCCATAATATTACGTACAATATGAAGCAGGTTTCGGAAGTGATGATCAACCAGACGCTGAAGAAGGACTTGGAAGCTCACCGTACCGCTGATAGTGGGGATATCATGGAGGAAGAGAAAAGGAATATCATTCACGTGACTTCCAGAGGCTCTGGATATATACAATTGGTCGATTTTCAGGGGATGATCCGACGTGCACACGAAGAAAATGTTGTCCTTCAGCTTCATTACAAAGTCGGGGATTTCGTACTCGCCGGGAATGAACTGATGAGCATATGGGGGCCCGAAACGGACCATATCTCCACTGATTCATACCTTTCATTCATTGAGATGGGTCACAAAGAGACCGAAATCCAGGATCTGCAGATGGGGATCCACAAACTTGCAGAAGTGGCGATTAAATCACTGGGGAATGACGATCCCAAAACCGCTTCTAACACCATCCACCAAATGGCCGATCTGATGCTGACGGTGGAGGATCAATTATCCTTCAGTCCCTATCTGATCGATCATCACAACAGGATTCGCGTCATTCTTCAATCAGAGCCGTTCGACTACTACCTTTACCGGGGATTCGGTTATATTCGACACTACGCTAAAGACAATCATTTAATCATAACGGAAATCGTGGGGGCACTGGCCCTTCTCGCTGAATCCATTCAACCGTCGAAGCATAAGGATCTGTGGGAATTCGCCTGTAATACCATTGATCATATTGAAAGAGAGATCATCTATAAACTGGATAAAAGCTTTCTCCTGCAAGAAGTCCATAAGCTGGCACGGCTTACCCGCAACCTTGGGGAGTATGAGAAAATCAAAGCTAAATTCTACCCGGCAGCCAACGAAAATACGTAAAAAGCTTCTTCCCTTTCTTTCTGGGAGGAAGTTTTTTCTTTGCATAATGTCGATCATGGAGGTGTTTTCTTCTTGGGCAAGTTACTACAAAAAAACGCCCCGTCATTCATAACGGAACGTTTTTCGTATTCCTTATTCCCGATCAAAAAGCACTCTACCCGCTATACCGGGGTTCGTCATTTCATATGGGTTCAAGATCAGATCAAGCTCTTCTTCCGTCAGTACATCATATTCGAGACAAAGCTCTCTCACAGACTTCCCTTTCAGGATCGCTTCCCTGGCAATCCGGGAAACGACTTCATATCCCAGGTGAGGATTGACCGCCGTGATGATTCCTACGCTGTTTTCCACATACTCTTTCATTCGTGTCTCATTCGCTTCTATCCCGACAAGGCAGTTGTCCGTAAAGCTTCTGAACGCATTGTTCATGATGCTGATGGATTGAAGAAGATTGAATACAAGCACAGGCTCCATCACGTTCAGTTCAAGCTGACCGGCTTCAGATGCAAGGGAAATGGTCTGATCATTCCCCATCACCTGGAAGGCTACCTGGTTGATCAGTTCCGGCATGACGGGATTCACTTTACCCGGCATGATGGAAGATCCCGGCTGTCTTGCCGGCAGTGAAATTTCACCAAGTCCGGCACGCGGTCCTGAAGCCATCAGACGCAGATCATTGGCGATCTTGGACATATTGGTCATACATACCTTCAATGCTGCCGAAACCTCTGTGTACGCGTCCGTGTTCTGGGTCGCATCGACCAGATGTTCAGCCCCTGTCAATGGCAGCCCGCTGATATCAGCAAGGTGCTTCACCACACTCTTGATATACACAGGGTCCGCATTCAAACCGGTTCCTACAGCCGTCGCCCCCATATTCACTTCATAAAGATGATCACGGGTGCGTCCGATGCGCTTGATATCCCGTTCCACTACTCTGCTGTAAGCTTCAAACTCCTGCCCGAGGCGAATGGGCACAGCATCCTGAAGATGGGTACGCCCCATTTTAATGACGTGATCGAACTCCCGGGCTTTCTGTCTAAAGGCACTCAGCATATGCTCCATCGTGTCGAGGAGCTTCTCTACTAGTTTCAAAGTGGAAATATGGATGACCGTAGGGAATACGTCATTGGTCGACTGTGACATATTCACATGGCTGTTCGGGCTCACCTTCCCATATTCCCCTTTACGATGGGACATGAGTTCCAGGGCACGATTGGCGATGACCTCATTGGCGTTCATGTTGATCGACGTACCTGCACCTCCCTGGATTGGATCCACGATGAAGAATTCATGAAACTTGCCTTCCAGGATTTCATCGCATGCCTGAACGATGGCCTGCCCGATCCCGTCATACAGACGTGTCGTTTCCATGTTTGCAAGTGCAGCCGCTTTCTTTACGACTGCCAGGGCATTGATCATCTCTTTATGAATTTTATATCCCGTAATCGGAAAGTTTTCCACTGCCCGTAACGTTTGTATTCCATAATACACATCTTCAGGTACTTCTTTTTCCCCGAGGAAATCTTTTTCTATTCTAAATCCACTAGTGACGTTTATCATTTCTCTACTCCCCATATTTGGATTGTCTCTCTAATTGATGATTCTATCAATTAGAGAGGGAGTAGGCAACGATTTAGGGGTAAAACCATTAATTTCAAAAATTCCAAAAAAGCGCTTTCAGAGCTTTGGTATGACCCTCCCTTTTGTCAGAAAACGAATATATTAAATTTAATGTCAATACACAATGACAGAACGTTCTACACGGGTCTATTTACTCATATATTACCAATGAAAGGAGGAGGATTTGAATGGGTATCAAACTGATTAAAATCTCAGTCGTATACTTTATGATCGGTGTATGTATCGGGTTATATATGTCCATGGTCCATGACTACAGCCTGACCCCGGTTCACGTTCACATTAACTTATTGGGCTGGACGGCACTGACGCTTGCAGGTCTCATTTATCACTTATTCCCGGCTGTATCAACCACCAAACTGGCCAAAGCTCATTTCTGGCTCCATAATGTCGGTTTGCCGCTGATGATGATCGGATTATTCCTGTTGGTACTTGGCAATGAAGCGGTCGTGCCGGTCATTGCAACAGGCGGGGTCCTGACGACAGTCGGTATATTGTTGTTTGGCATCAATATCCTGAGGGAATTAAAAGTTTAATACGATTCTTGAAACCCCTTTTGCCAGTTGGCAGGATGGGGTTTTTTTGCAGTTTTATTTTTTTGATTTTTCTATCTTTTGTCATTTCATATGAGTAAAAGATGGTAAAATACAGAAGAATACCCATTTCAATTTTAGGAGTGATGTACATGTCGGTCAATGTTTACCTGAATTTCAATGGCAATTGCCGGGCAGCGGCAGAGTATTATGCTGAAGTATTTGAAACTGAACCACCACAGATCATGACGTTCGCTGAGGCACCCCCACATCCTGACTACCCCCTGCCCGAAGAAGCAAAAGACCTGGTCCTACATACACGACTCACCATCGACGGCAGTCATGTCATGTTTTCCGATGTATTTCCAAATATGCCTTTTGTAGAAGGAAACAATATTACCCTTGCCCTGGTAAGCGATGATCCTGAAAAATTGATGTACCGTTTCCACAAGTTGAAAGAAGGCGGTAAGGTTGATATGGAGCTTCAGGAAACATTCTGGAGCAAGCTGTACGGTCAAGTCACCGATAAATTCGGCATTCAATGGCAGTTTAATTACGAAGGTCACGAAATATAACAATCCACAAACGTAAAAAAAGAAGCTGCTGGAATCCCAACAGCTTCTTTTCTATTTTAATGCATACTGCTCAATACCCAGACAGATCCGGCCACGATGACAATGGCGATAAATGCCGCAGACATCATCTTACCTACCTGCCATCTTCCTTCACCTTCCGTTACGTGCATGAACATGAAGAGCTGGATCGCAGCCTGTATGAAGGCAAGGACGAACACGATCGCTACGATCAGTTCATATGCCAGATTCGTATACAGTCCAAACCAGACGGCTAAGAACGTCAACGCAATCGATAAGATAAATCCAATGATCTGAGTCCAAGGTAATCCACTATGATTCGTATGTTGTGACATTATCCCACCATCCCTAATAAGTACACGCTTGTGAACACGAAGATCCAGACAAAGTCCAGAAAGTGCCAATACAAGCTGGATACAAATAGTTTTTTAGCGGTATCAGGATTCAATCCCCGCTTCTTCACTTGGAACATGACGAGAAGAATCCACAGGATACCCACTGATACGTGGAGACCATGCGTCCCGGTCAGTAAATAGAAGGATGACCAGAATGCGTTCGTGCCCATTGCTGCTCCTTCATGGACCAGATGGATGAACTCGGTGATTTCCATGTAAAGGAATCCGAGTCCAAATAATAATGTGATGATCAGCCAAACCATCATGGATTTGACATTTCTCTTTCTTAATTCATTTATTGATAAACCAGACGTGAAACTACTGATTAATAGTAAAAGCGTCATGATGATCGTATTCTTCATATCAAACACTTCACTTGGAAGCGGGCCACCCATCGTTCCGGCTTTCAGAGCGAAGAATGTTGCGAAAATAGTGGCAAACAATGCGATTTCCGCGCCAAGGAAAACCCAGAATCCGAAGATGTTCAGCTTACCGATATCGGATTGATATTCAAGCGGCGTGTTTGGATCTATATTCGTACTATGTGCCATGCTCACGCCTCCCTCTTATACGGATTTTCAGTCTTTTCGATTTCTTCCACACTTACATAATAACCTTCATCCTGCTTGTGTGACATCAGTGAACGGAATGCCATGCATCCGAAGATACCGACAAGCGCTATGATCGCCATCCAGAACAGTTCGAACACTAAACCAAATCCTGCGACAAAGAATAGTGCGGACATGATGAAAGGTGTTCCTGCATTGCTTGGCATGTGAATCGGTTGGTATTCAAAATTATCAGGAACCATCTTTCTTCCTTCTTGCTTCATATCATAATATGCATCATGACTCTTCACTTCAGGTACATGTGCAAAGTTGTAATGAGGCGGGATCGCTGAGCTGGTCGCCCACTCAAGGGTACGTCCATCCCATGCGTCACCTGTTGTTTCTCTCTTGGCAAATCGGAAGCTGTAATAGATACCGTAAACGAGAATCATGAATCCGACTCCCATTCCGAAAGCTCCGACGGAAGAGATGACATTCAGGGAGGTCCAGCCGTCTTCAGGTCCATACGTGTACACACGTCTTGGCATACCTGCGAATCCTAATACGAACTGAGGTAAGAAACAAAGGTTGAAACCGATGGAGAAGAACCAGAAAGCCCATCTGCCGATCCGTTCATTCATCTTGTGACCAAACATCTTAGGATACCAGTAAGTAAGTCCTGCAAAGCAGGCAAATACGACACCGGCAATCAACGTGTAATGGAAGTGAGCAACCAGGAAGTAGTTATTGTGATATTGGAAATCGGCGGCAGCCATTCCAAGCATAACCCCTGTCACCCCACCGATCAGGAATGTCGGGATGAACGCAACAGACCATAACATCGGTACCGTAAATTCAATCCTACCTTTAAATAAGGTACCCAGCCAGTTGAATATCTTGATTCCCGTCGGTATGGCAATCGCCATCGTCGAGATCGAGAATACACTGTTCACTGCTGCGCTTCCACCCATCGTAAAGAAGTGATGGACCCACACAACGAAGCTTAAACCTGAGATCGCTACAAGTGAGATAATCATAGATTTATAGCCAAATAATGTTTTTCTTGCAAATGTAGCAATGATTTCTGAGAAAATACCGAAAGCCGGCAAAATAACGATATATACTTCCGGGTGTCCCCATAGCCAGAAAAGGTTTGACCATAGCATCGGGTCGCCGCCATTCGTAAGCGTGAAGAAATGGGAACCGAATAAGCGGTCAAATGTCATCAGTGCTAATGTGACAGTCAAAATCGGGAAAGCAAACACGATGATGAAAGCCGTGATCAACGTCGTCCATGTGAACATCGGCATACGAAGAAGCGTCATGCCAGGTGCACGCATCTTGATGATGGTGACGACAAAGTTGATACCTGTCAGTAACGTACCGATCCCCGATATCTGTAAGCCCAGCAGGTAATAGTTGATACCCGGTCCAGGACTACCTTCAATCGCAAGCGGTGCGTAGTTCGTCCAACCTGCATTCGGTGAACCACCGAATACGAATGAGATATTGAAAAGGATCGCCCCGAACATGAATGCCCAGAAACTCAGGTTATTCAAATAAGGGAAGGCTACGTCCCTTGCACCGATCTGCAAAGGAACGACCACATTCATCAATCCAAGTAAGAATGGCATCGCCATGAACAGGATCATGATCGTACCGTGAGTCGTAAAAATTTCATTGTAATGCTCGGATGTTAAAAATGAATTATTCGGCACCGTCAATTGTGCCCTCATCAAGAGTGCATCGACCCCTCCGCGGAAGAGCATGACAAGTGCAGCCAGGATATACATAATCCCGATTTTTTTATGATCAACGCTTGTGATCCAGTCGTTCCACAACCATTTCCACTTTTTAAAATAAGTGAGGACTGCAACGATTCCGATTACGGTGAAAACGATCGAAATGTTGGCTCCCAGAATCAACGGATCGTTAAGGATCAGATTATCCTTAATAAATTCAAACATTTAAAGTCCTCCTCTCTTAGTGCTCATGACTACCTTCGTCCTTATGGTCGTCATCTTCATCTTTTTTCTTCATATCGCCATGGTCCATGCCTTCATGGCCTTCCATATCCATATTGCCATGAACGGACTCAGCATCTTTATCTGCTCCACCTACCGTGGTATCCAGTCCGTACTTCTGGCGGATCGCCATGGCATACTCGGAGTTCTTACCATGATCAACGAAGGCTAAGTGAGTAGATGAAAAGGTCATCTTATCAACCGTTTCAGGAAGCATCAGTTTTTCATACGTATCTTCCGTCAGTTTCGGTTCGTTCGATTGAGCATCTTCTACCCAATCTTCATATTTGCCTTGCTTCATCGCAACAAAATCAAACGTTTGGTGAGTCATTCCTTCACCAGTGAAGTTTGAATTTCTTCCATCATATGTTCCTGGCTCATCTGCCTGCAGATATAAGTCATTGACCATTCCAGGCATACCATAGATCTGACCGCCGATTTGCGGTACCCAGAAGGAAGCCATGGAGTCTGCCGCGGTTACTTTGAAGAGAATCGGATGATCCTCAGGAACGTTCACATAGTTTACCGTTTCAATTCCTTCTTCAGGATAACTGAAGATCCATTTCCAATCGACAGCCGTCGCATGGATCACGATCGGGTCTTTATGAGAGGTCGCTTCCGGCGCTTCCTTCAATTCATAAAGGGCCTTTGTATTCGGGATGGATAATGCGATGACGATCAGGACAGGAATCAACGTCCAAATGATCTCAAGGAATGTACTTCCGTGCATATCCGGTTTATAGTCACTATTCTTTTTACTGCTTCGATACTTGAATAATATGATTGTAAAGAATCCAAGTACAACAACCATAATGGCAATCATATAGTAGATGGACAACATAATCAGATCTTTTTGAACGGCTCCCACCGGTCCTTTGGGATCAAGGATGATCAATTCGCTGTCCGTACTGAAAATAATGATGAAAAATAACGAAATAAGACTTATTAAAACAATTAAATACGGTTTAAATTTATTAAACAAAAGAAATCACCTTCCTTTATGTAGAATTTACTCTCGTAGACCTATACTATCAAATTCTCTAATCAGGTACCCTTCATAACTGCATTTTTAAACAGATTTTCGAAATTTCGACGCATTTTATTCACAGAACGGTAACAATGTTGGAAAGAATTGCTCAATGGACAAAAAAATAACTCTCAAAGTTATCTGAGAATAACGTTGAGAGCGGTTCATAGGTTGATTATTTAGAATATTTTACAATTTCATTTCACAAAACTGTAGAAAATATGAACAAAAAATTATCTAAGAATAAGATATTTTTCAAAAAATGTACCACAAGTGAACAATCGTGTCTGGTAATAAAACATCAAACATTTGATGGTTTGAATCCTTTCAGGCGAAGGGCGTTCAGCAACACCGAAACGGAACTGAAACTCATGGCTGCCCCTGCGATCATAGGATTCAGTAACGGTCCGCCGAACAGATACAGGAGCCCCATAGCAATAGGTATGCCGAGAATGTTATAGCCAAAGGCCCAGAACAGGTTCTGTTTAATGTTCCGTATGGTTGCTTTACTCAATTCAACGGCTGTCGGTACATCCATGAGGTCACTTCTCATGAGGACGATGTCTGCCGACTCCATGGCCACATCCGTACCGGAACCGATGGCGATTCCTATATCCGCTTGTGCAAGTGCCGGAGCATCGTTGATTCCATCCCCGACCATCGCCACTTTCCTGCCTTCTTCCTGAAGCTTCTTGACTTCATTTGCTTTGTCCTCCGGCAGTACTTCACTCAGTACGCGGTCGATCCCTATTTCTCTTGCAATCGCTTCTGCTGTCCGCTTGTTGTCTCCCGTGATCATTGCCACTTGGAGTCCCATCCTGTGAAGCTTTTCAATGGCTTTGAAACTCGTTTCTTTCACCGTATCGGCGACTGCGATGATGCCGGCAATCTCTTCTTCGACGGCAATGTACATCGGCGTTTTCCCCTCGGCAGCGAGCCGATCTGATACTTCTGCCAATTCACCGACATCGACATCATTTTCGTCCATCAGCTTGCGGTTTCCGAGGAGGAGGTCGTCTCCTTCGACCGTCACTTCAATTCCCAGTCCCGTAATGGCGTCAAAAAAGTCAGTTTTACGCAGGATCAGTCCTCTCTCTTCTGCCTCCCGGACAATCGCTTCGCCAAGAGGATGTTCAGATCCCTTTTCAGCTGAAGCGGCAAGGATCAGGAGTTCTTCTTCTAAAAAACCTTCCGCCATCACGATATCCGTCACGACAGGCTTTCCTTCCGTGATGGTACCGGTTTTATCAAATACGATGGTGTCTATTTTGTGGGTCGTCTCAAGGGCTCCGCCGCTTTTAATCAGGACGCCATTTTCAGCGCCTTTTCCAGTACCGACCATGATCGCCGTAGGTGTCGCGAGTCCAAGGGCACAAGGGCAGGCGATGACTAGAATCGAAATGGCAATCGTAAAGGCAAAGAGGCCTGATTCTCCTGAAACATACCAGGCGAGACCGGATAGGATGGCAATAACGATGACGATGGGTACAAAATATCCTGAAATCACATCTGCCATCTTAGCAATAGGAGCCTTTGAGCCCTGGGCATCTTCGACCAGCTTGATGATCTGTGATAATGCGGTATCCTTCCCGACTTTCGTTGCCTCATATCGGATAGTACCATTTTTATTGATGCTTGCTCCGATCACGTTCGAACCTCTGGATTTCTCAACCGGGATACTTTCCCCTGTCAGCATCGCTTCATCGACAGAGGTCTTTCCTTCTGTCACCACTCCATCGACGGGGATTTTTTCACCCGGCTTAACAATGATGATCTCTCCGACTGCCACTTCTTCCACTGAGATCTCGACTTCTACTCCATCTCTTACGACAGTCGCCGTTTTAGGGGCGAGCCCCATCAGCTTCTTGATGGCTTCAGACGTTTTCCCTTTCGAAAGAGCCTCAAAATATTTACCCAATGTAATGAGGGTGAGGATGACGGCTGCCGATTCGAAATAGAGGTTCTGGGCATAGCCTTCACTGCCTGATATGATCATGATGCTTGCAAACAGACTGTAGAAGAACGCAGCGCCAGTTCCGAGCGCCACCAATGAATCCATATTGGGATGGCGTTTGGAAAGCGTCTTAAACCCTACGGTGAAAAATGGTTTCCCCATTGCTACGACAGGAATGGTAAGCACAAGTTGTATCAATGCAAATCCAGTGGGGTTCACCATCGGATCGATTGCATCGGGCAGCGGCATGCCGAGCATATGCCCCATGGAAACCAGGAGCAGGGGAACGGTGAAGACGGCTGAAACCCAGAAGCGTTTCCACATCGTCTGGATGTGCTCTTCTTTCTTATCCCTGTCTTCGTCCACAGAATCTTCTGTGTCAGCGTCCTCATGCGCTTCGTACCCGGCATCTGAAACCGCACCCTTGATATCGGACACGGTGACGACAGCAGGATCGTACTCTATGACCATTTTCTCCGTCGCCATATTGACAGTCGATTCCTTGACTCCCTCGAGCTTTCCTGTCGCCTTTTCCACGGATTGCACACAGGATGCGCAGGTCATGCCCGTGACGCTGAAGGTCTTCTTTTCCAATTCCGTGACCGCTTTATAACCTGCGTCATCCACTGCTTTTTTAATGTCTTCAAGGGAGAGTTCATTCTCATCATAGACAATATTCAGTTTCTCCGTTGCAAGGTTCACACTTGCTTGTTGAACACCAGAAAGTTTCATCGTTGCTTTCTCAACCGCCTGGGAACACGAGGCACATGTCATCCCTTCGATGCTTACTGTTTTTTCCGTCATTGTCCCAACCACCTTTACTTCGCTGGTTCTGTTTCGTACCCCGCATCAGAGACCGCTTTACTTAAACTGTCCGGAGTCTGCTTCGTTTCATCATACTTGACCTTTGCGGCACCATTTTCAAGATCCACTTTCGCTTTTTCGACTCCGTCCAATTCATTTAATACGCCTTCTACCTTTTTCACACAGTTTCCACATGTCATTCCTGATACATTCAATAACGTTTTTTCCATTTTTGAACACTCCTTAGGATATTTTTAATGTTGGCAGTTCATGCCGTGATCTTTCTTACAAGTACACTGGCCGGGAACGCAATTGCATGCGATGTCGTCAACAGCATCCTGTTTCTTCTTCTTTAAAGCTGCTTCCAACAGCGATATGTCGTCATGACTCAGCGTTGCTTCTTCAATCAGATCAGCAATCGTCTTTCCGACTGCCCTGCTGCATATATGAGTGAATAATCCTGACTTCAGTGTTTTCAGGCTATCTTCCTCACTGACACCTGCCCTGTAGATGAACCGGTTGCCGATTTTTTCGGTTGTCAGCATCCCTTTTTTGACCAGGCGCCCAATAAATGTTTTGGTTGTTGCCGGCTTCCACTCTTTCTTTTCCTGCAGGACAGAACTTATTTCCTTGCTGGTTACTTCTTTAAGCGTCCAGACGACCCTCATGACTTCCCATTCAGAATCCGTGATTTCCGGTTTTTCTTCGGGCAATAATATCCCTCCATCCGTTTACAACTGTAATCGATTTATATTTATAGTTTACAACTGTAATCGATTTTAGTCAACAAAATTGATCTGGATATTCATTAAAATGTGCTGTTGCTCATGCCCAATGTTTTATTCTGTACCACTGGAGGTATTCTATAAACCTTCCATCAAGTACAAAGACGAAAGTTGTCGTATAAAAAAAGAGATGATCCTTTTTCATTCGGACATCTCTTAATTTTTTTATTCAACTGGTGATAATTCGTCCTCGCTCACCCATTTATGATTCTTTACTTCTTCTCCACCTGTAATGGGTGTGTAGTCTACCATGTAAACCGTCATTTTCTCAGCAGAGTCAATGGTAGCCGTTGCCCCTTTCATCCCCTTCATATGATCGGCATTCAAGACAACCTCTTCTCCAGGTTTATACGGTTGATCACCATAGTCTTTCAGTTCTTCATGAATGACCCATTTATGGTCCTCCACTGTCTCTCCACCAGTGGTTGGTGTATAGGTAACGCTGTAAACAACCGTATCGTAAGCACCTTTAATGGTTGCTTCTGCACCCTTCATCCCTTTCATATGATCAGCCTTCATGATGGCTTTGCTTCCCACTTCATATTTGGGGGTTGTTGATTCTTTCAACCCTTCTGGTACCTCTTCCGAACCAGAGTGATTCATGTCACCATGTTCCATACCATCCATTTCTTCGGACTTCTCCGTCTCTTTACCATTGTTAGTTTTATTCTCATCTTGATTATTTGAACAAGCACTCAACATGAGAAACAGAGCTGTAACGATCAATAGGAACCATTTTCTTCTACGTTGTATCATAGGTAGTACCTCCTCTAGTCATTTCTATTAAAATTTTACCCAGCAAATATGCAAATTATATGGAGAACAATCATTTTCAAGACAGCTTTTTTAGGGTATCGTATTGAGTACTCAATTAAGCGAATTTAAGTAAAAGGGATAATGTGCACACTTTTTTCATATTTTCCCCCTAAACTAAACAAAGAAATGTATAAATGAGGTTGCCAATATGAATAAAATTTCAATCAAGTTAGCCGCTTACTTTACGATCGCCGTATTCATCATGGAAGGTTTATTAATGTTATACCTCCATGACAATATTATTGATGTCCGGATCCAGGAGGAATTTCAATCCATCCTTTCCCGGGGGAACAGCCATCGGGATGTATTAGAGGATCGTTATTCAAATAATACCTTGCACCATATTGCGCTTATGGAATCAAAAACCGAAACCGAAGTTGTGATTACAGATAAACATCATCAAGTTATTATCAGTTCGAAGAAGCTAACAAAAGGAATGAGAGAACTCATTAATGATAGCCCCCGATCTTTGCCCCGCGAAGGAAGGGTGATTGAAGCAAATTGGAAAGACATGAATTATTTAGCTACGGTTACGGCTTTTGAGAAGGATGGCAACGAAGGTTATGTTTTTATGTTTAAAAGCGCCTCTCCATTGCGGAACTTAATCAGTAAACTAAATGGACACTTTCTTCTTGCAGGAATCATGAGTCTTATCATATTAGCCGGTATCCATTTTCTTCTATCCAAAATGTTGACACGGCCACTAATTAGAATGAAGCAAGCCACTGAAGAATTGAGCAAAGGGAACTTCGAGGTCAAGCTGCCCCACCTTGGGAAAGATGAACTAGGAGAACTGGCAACATCCATCAAAACTCTAGCCAATGATTTAGAGACCATTCAACACGACCGATCTGAATTTCTGGCCACTATTTCTCACGAGCTGAGAACCCCGTTGACGTATGTTCTTGGATATACGAATGTCTCTCTTCGCGACGAAATCCCGGAATCTGAAAGAAAAGAGTATTTAACGATCATACAGGAAGAATCAAAAACCATTGTCACTTTAATCGATAACCTATTTGAATTGGCCAAAATCGATGAGAATAACTTTTCCATTCATTTGGAAGAGATACAATCATCCCCATTCTTCAAAAAAATCATTAAAAAGATCACTCCTGCTTTTAAAAGTCGGGAAATGGATTTAATCCTATCTGCCAAGGACCCGTTTGTATTCCAGGCGGATCCGATCCGCCTGGAACAAATCATCATGAATCTATTAGATAACTCCTTGAAATATTCAAAGCCCGGTTCAACGACTACTGTCATCGTCCGACAACATGGAACTGGCAAGTTGGCTCTTACAATCAACGATCAAGGCATAGGGATTCCAGCTGATGAGCTTCCAAAGGTATTTAACAGACTACACCGGGTAGAGAAATCACGCTCAAGGGAATTTGGAGGCTCCGGTCTCGGTTTATCCATCGTAAAGGAGCTCGTGGAAGCTCACGGCGGAAACATCTCGATCGAGAGTGAACCGGAAAAGGGGACGTCAATCAATATCATAATGTAATTCCTGGAGGTTGAACGATGAACACCATTTTATTAATAGATGACGAAACAAAGATGTTGAATCTATTGGAACTTTATCTCACTCCTCACGATTATTCGTGTATAAAGAAGAATAATGGCTATGATGCGATTCAATATATGAAAAACCATCCCGTAGACCTAATCATTTTAGACATTATGATGCCGGAACTGAATGGCTTTCATACATGTGAAAAAATCAGGAAGTTTTCCACTGTTCCCATCATCATGTTAACTGCCAGGGGAGAGAAGGATGACATCGTGAAGGGGTTAAATGCTGGGGCGGATGACTACATTACCAAGCCTTTTGACGAAGATGAACTTGTCGCACGGGTAAATGCCCTCTTCAGAAGAAAAACCTGTTATGAGCAAATAGAAGATTCGGAACAACTAACCAGGGGAGCTTTCACATTAGATGGACATACCTATACGTTAAAGTATGAAAATCAAATTCTTTCCTTAACCTTAAAAGAATACAATATCCTGCATTCCCTGATGAAAAATACTGACCGCGTATATACGAGGGAACAACTCCTTCTGATGGTGTGGGATATCAACTCCAAAACCGACATCAGAACCGTCGATTCACATATCAGGAATCTGAGGGATAAATTAAAAAAAGCCGGATTCCCAATCGAAAATCATTTGAAAACAATCTGGGGCATCGGATATCAGTGGAAAATATAGACGTACATAAAAAAAGGTGTAGACAATTTGATTGTCTACACTTCTTTTTAATTACGCGATTTTTTTACATTCTTCTGCACAATTGAAGCATGCATCGGCACATTTTTGACAATGATCGTGATCATGCTTCTTACATTCTTCTCCGCATGTTTCACAAATCTTCGCACACAATTGGGCGAGTTCAGCCGCAAATGGCGTTCCTCTCACCAAGGACTGTTCTAAGTATGAACACATATCCGCACATTCACGATCCAAACGGATACACTCTTTCATCATGTTAATATCCTCTTCTTGTAAACAGGAATCGAAACAGTGGTTACAGGCTTCCATACACTCGTGTAGTGCTTTGATGGCAGATTGATACTTTTCATGTGACATGTTATTCTCCTCCTTGAGATAAGTTAGTTTCTACACCTATACTATATCCCCTAAGAATGTCATTAAACGGATAATCCATGTTTTTATTGGTTGTAACAGATATAGTTCAAACTGCATAAATTCTGCAAAAGTAGTGGGTAAATAAGAAAATTTAAGGGATTGAACTATTTGTTTTAACCCCCTTTATTAAAATGTTAACTCAAAAAGCCATGTTCCTTTTGATTATAAGGAACATGGCTTTAACTTGTATATCTATATATATGAGGAGGTAATAAACACCAAAAAAAATACAAATAAAAAACCACCAAATATGTATTTGGTGGAGACGGTGGGAATCGAACCCACGTCCAGAAACATCGCCACTTAAGCGTCTACGAGCGTAGTCGATATATTCGCAAGTTCGCTACAGCTTCTGCCTATCGACGGGCGTCCGTGCAGCTAGTCTGATTAATCTCTTCCTTTGTCCTCAGACGGTGGACTCCGGCGTAGCCTACTAAGAGTGAGTCCCTTACCCTACCACATAGGCGATGGAGGGAGGAACAGCTAAAGTGCTATTACGCAGCTAAAGCTAGGTTATTGTTAGTTTTGCCAGTTATTATTGGCTTTGGCGTTTTAACGTAGACGACCCCTACGGCTCGCGACCTAAGCTCGAACTATCCCTGTCGAATCCGTAACGTCCCCATGATAGAAAGGGAAGAACGGGAAAGAATAAGTTCAGCGTGTAAGTCACTTATTCAATTGTTCTTACTGCCGCTTGATTACCTTGCGACATCTACTAGTATAACAAATCCTGAGATAATTGCAAATGCCAGATTCCGGAAATCTGTAGTATTACATGCCTTTTTGGCGCTGAGCCAGTTCTCTCTGGATGGAACGATTCGCTTCTTTGCGTTTCAAGTCTTCGCGTTTATCATACTTCTTCTTACCACGTGCCAGCCCGATCAGAAGCTTCGCTACACCATTTTTGATGTACAGTTTTAAAGGAACGATCGAGTAGCCTGCTTCTTTGGAATCCCCGATCAGTTTATTGATTTGCTTTTTGTGAAGCAGTAACTTACGTGTTCTGAGCGGTTCGTGATTGAATCGGTTTCCCTGCTCATATGGGCTGATATGCATATTGTGAATAAAGATTTCCCCATTTTGCACACGGGCAAAGGAATCTTTTAAGTTCACCCGGCCACCGCGGATCGCTTTGATCTCTGTCCCCTGGAGCACGAGTCCCGCTTCGTATGTTTCTTCTACGGCATAGTCATGCCTCGCTTTATTATTTTGGGCAATAAGCTTGCCTTCTCCCTTTGGCATTGGAATCCCCCTAGTCATTTCCGTCAGTTTACTCATTATTATCTCATATTTTCAACAAAAATTGTATCGTTACACTCCGAAAAGAAAAGGAGCAAAGGTGATCCCATTGCTCCTGAACCATTTATTTCTTCTTTTTACGTTTGCTTCGAGGTGCATTTTCAAAGTGTTTCTTATTCGTCTTTTTCTTCTTATTGTTCGGTTTACGCGTTGACCATTCCCCGTCCTTTTTACGGGATGAAGATCGATTCGATTTCGAACGATCCGATTTTTCATTATCGGAACGGATCGAACGGACACGGTTTTCGCGCTCTTTACGGGTGCCCTTCATGCCTACGATTTCAAAATCGATGGCGCGCTCATCTTTATTGACGCTTACGACACGCACCGTGATTTCATCACCGATCCGGAATACATTAGCCGTCCTTTCGCCAATCATGGCGAGATGACGCTCATCAAATCGGTAGTAGTCGTCTGTCATATAACTCACATGGACAAGTCCTTCGATGGTGTTCGGCAATTCGACAAACAGTCCGAAATTCGTAACGGAGCTGATGATTCCGTCGTATTCCTCTCCCACTTTGTCTTCCATGTACTCTGCTTTTTTCAATTCGTCGGTTTCACGCTCAGCATCCACTGCTCGGCGCTCACGGCTCGATGTATGCTCAGCGATATGACCCATTTGCGCACCCCATTTATCCCGGGTGGCCTGATCCACTTTCCCTTCGATCAAGTACGTTCTGATCAAACGGTGAACGATCAAGTCAGGGTAACGACGGATTGGCGATGTGAAATGAGTATAGAACTCAGTTGCGAGTCCGAAGTGCCCAAGACTTTCAGGATCGTATTTCGCCTGCTGCATGGAACGAAGCATCATCGTCGAAACAACCATTTCTTCCGGTTCACCCTGTACGTCTTCGACTATTTCCTGAAGGGCACGGGGATGGATGCTATTAGCTGTTCCTTTCACGATCAATCCGAAATTGGTGATGAACTCGAAGAAGCGTTGAAGCTTATCTTCTTTCGGATCTTCATGGATACGGTAGATGAACGGCACTTCCATCCAGTGGAAATGCTCGGCAACCGTCTCATTGGCGACCAGCATGAATTCTTCGATCAGCTTCTCTGCCACTGAACGTTCACGAAGGACGACATCCGTCGGTTCCCCTTCCTCATTCACCAGCACTTTCGCTTCTTTGAAATCAAAGTCGATGGCTCCACGCTTCATCCGTTTGGTACGTAGAACCTGTGCCAGGTCCTCCATCTCTTCGAACATCGGCACCAAAGGCTCATATTTCGTGCGGAGCTCTTCGTCTTTATCGACAAGGATCTTGTTTACATCTGAATAAGTCATTCGCTCGGTTGTCTTAATGACACTCTGGAAGATTTCATGTTTGACGACATCGCCTTCAGGTGAAATTTCCATGTCACATGATAACGTTAAACGATCAACCTTTGGATTAAGGGAACAAATCCCGTTGGATAATCGATGCGGAATCATCGGGATGACCCGGTCTACAAGATAGACAGACGTTCCTCTATCGAATGCTTCCTGGTCAATCGGGGAGCTCTCTTTGACATAGTACGTGACGTCTGCGATATGTACTCCAAGCTTGTAGTTCCCGTTATCCAGTTTCGTCACGGTTACGGCATCATCGAGATCCTTGGCATCTGCGCCATCGATCGTGACGATGGTTTGATCGCGGAGATCTTTCCGGTTCGGAATTTCCGATTCGTCGATTTCACTTGGCACTTTATTCGCCTGATCCATGACCTCTTCAGGAAATTCAACGTCAATTCCGTGCTTATGGATGATCGACAGAATATCGACCCCAGGATCATTTTTATGACCGAGGATTTCGATGACTTCCCCTTCAGCACTCTTTCGTCCCTCAGGATATGCCGTCAACTTTACAACGACCTTATGACCTTCCGCCGCTCCCATCTGGGCAGATTTCGGGATGAAGATGTCACTGGCAAACTTCTTATCATCGGGGATGACAAAACCGAAATGCTTGCTCTCCGTGAACGTACCGACCATTTGATCGACACCGCGTTCGACGATCCGGACGACGGTCCCTTCTCTTCTTGAACCTGAAGAAGAGGTTGACACCCTTACTAATACAATATCGCCATGCATGGCGTTATTCGTTTCGTTCGGAGGGATGAAGATATCATCCATACCGGATTCTTCCGGTATCACAAACGCAAATCCTTTTGCATGGGCGGATATTTTCCCCCTGACCAGATTCATTTTTTCAGGCAGGCCGTAGCGGTTGCTTCTTGTACGTACGACGAGCCCCTTTTCTTCCATTACGACAAGTGCTTTGACAAAATCCTTGAAGTTCGTGGACCCTTCAATTCCGAATGCCTCTTCAAGCTCCTGCACCGTCAATGGCTTGTATGCTTCTTCCTTCATATAGGAAAGGAGCCTATCCACATGCACTTTAATATTTTCGTCCATGACAATCCCTCCTGATCATCGAATTCATCAAACCGTCCAATCCAATTTCTCAAGGAAATTGTAGACGTCTTCATGAAGCTGCTCTTTTTCTTTATCCAATGTAATGACATGACCGGACTCTTCGTACCACTTGATCTCTTTCTCATCCGACTCCACATTGTCGTAAATGATATTCGCAGAATCCGTATTGATCATATGATCATGCCTTGCCTGTACCACAAACGTCGGTGAATAGATCATGTCCACGTTTTCACGCACATCTGCAATCAATTCCTGCAGGGACTTCAATGTATTCATCGGCGTTTTCTTAAACTCTTCTACTTCTTTTTCAATTTGGTCTTCCGGTTTTCCTTCAAACTTTTTAAATTCACGGGCGTAATCGACAACCCCTTTATACATCACGTCTTCACTTTTTATATACATTGGCGCACACATAGGGACAATACCCTTTACAGGTACAGTGTAACCTAATTTAAGAGAAAATACCCCTCCCAGAGAAAGGCCGGCAACCGCAATCTCTTCGTATCCTTTACTCTTTAAATGCTCATAGCCATTCATGACATCCTGCCACCAATCTTCAGGGCCTGTATGGACCAATTCCTCCGGTGGGACACCGTGTCCTTTGTAGTGGGGTGCGTGGGATGAATAGCCCTTCTTTTCCAAGAAGCGTCCTAGCATCCGGACATCAGCTGAATTTCCAGTGAATCCATGAAGCAGCAATACAGCTCTTGGACCCGCTTCGAATGTAAATGGTTTTGGTAATACTGTTTTCATCTTTATGACTCCTTTTATCTCATTTTAAACAAACGTTTGATTAAGAGACAGAAACCTTGATTTAACGGGCTCCATTCTATTAAACAGTTGTTTAAACGATTATGTTATGTAATCGGATTTCCCGAGATTTTTTGTTATACAAACGTTTGTTTAATTGCTGGGAAGCTTGCTATTACAGGCTTCGTTCTATTAAACGATCGTTTAGACGACTCTTCACCTTTATTTTTAGCAAACATTAGGCAGACAATCCAATATTTCGCTTGAACTGTCTGTTTAAATAAAAAAACCTGACCTTAATGATCAGGTTTTGGTTCGTATTAGATAGCTACGATGGCGATGGTTAGTACGAAGAATAGTACCGATAATACGATTGTGATTCTGTGCAGTACTAAGTCAATCCCACGAGCTTTTTGTTTCCCGAAAAGTTGTTCTGCACCACCAGAGATGGCCCCTGAAAGTCCAGCACTTTTACCTGACTGAAGTAATACAAGAGCAATAAGTGCAATTGATACAATAATAAGTAAAGTGACGAGTATTGTGTGCATGAGTCCCACCTCCTGATACGAACATAACATTATCTCTAGTTTACCATAGGGAAGATGAAGTGGACAAGGTAATATTGTTTGAATTGTGGAAAGAGTTGGGTTTGGAATGTCGGGGTTATCGATTCTTGATATTGGGATTAAATGTTAATCAGCTGGATTTCTGGAGGTTTTGGCCGGATTTGACGCTGGATCGGCTGGATTTTCTCCTGAACCCGCTGGATTCTCCTCGAAAACGGCTGGATTTCCACCCAAACCGGCTGGATTACACTCAAAACCGGAAACTCCCACCCTCCGATAACCCCCAAATCAACACTCAACGGCTGAACACCACTCTAAATTCTCTCCAATATGCTCCACACATATCAAAAAACAGCCCCGTCAAAGACGGGACTGCATCTCTTCAATCGCTAATTAGCGATTAACGTTATAGAATGTTTTCGCTCCAAGATATTGAGCTGTGTGTGCCAATTGATCTTCGATGCGAAGAAGTTGGTTGTATTTCGCTACGCGGTCTGTACGTGATGGTGCACCTGTCTTGATTTGACCAGCGTTTGTTGCAACAGCGATGTCAGCGATTGTGCTGTCTTCTGTTTCACCAGAACGGTGAGAGATGACGGCTGTGTAACCAGCGCGTTTCGCCATTTCGATCGCGTCGAATGTTTCAGTCAGTGTACCGATTTGGTTCACTTTAATCAGGATCGAGTTACCGATACCTTGCTCGATACCTTGAGAAAGCTTAGTCGTGTTTGTAACGAATAGGTCATCCCCTACTAATTGAACCTTGTTACCGATACGGTCAGTCAGTAGTTTGAAACCATCCCAGTCATTTTCGTCAAGACCATCTTCGATTGAGATGATTGGGTATTTATTACACATTTCTTCGTACCAATCAACCATTTCTGCTGACGTACGAACAACGCCTTCGCCAGAAAGATGATATTTACCATCTTCTTTATTGTAGATTTCAGAAGCTGCTACGTCCATTGCAAGAAGAACTTCTTCACCTGGCTTGTAGCCTGCTTTTTCGATTGCTTCGATGATGGTAGAAAGAGCTTCTTCATTGGATTTAAGGTTTGGAGCGAATCCACCTTCGTCACCAACAGCCGTGTTGTAGCCTTTTGATTTAAGAACTGATTTCAGGCTATGGAAAATTTCAGCACCCATGCGAAGACCTTCTTTGAAAGTAGGCGCTCCTACAGGCATGACCATGAATTCCTGGATGTCTACGTTGTTATCAGCATGCTCTCCACCATTTACGATGTTCATCATTGGTACTGGAAGCTGCTTCGCGTTGAATCCACCAAGGTATTGGTATAATTCCACTCCGAAGAAGTCAGCAGCTGCGCGTGCAACAGCCATGGATACACCAAGGATTGCGTTGGCACCTAATTTACCTTTGTTTTCTGTACCGTCAAGAGCGATCATCGCCTGGTCGATTGCTACTTGTTCAGTAACATCGTAACCGATGATTTCTTCAGCGATTTCATTGTTTACGTTATCGACTGCTTTTTGTACCCCTTTACCAAGGTAGCGGTCTTTTTCTCCGTCACGAAGTTCAACTGCTTCGTATTCACCAGTTGATGCTCCAGATGGAACAAGCGCGCGCCCGAAAGCACCTGATTGTGTGTAAACTTCTACTTCGATTGTTGGGTTTCCGCGTGAATCCAATACTTCACGTGCATATACGTCTGTAATAAATGGCATTTAGAATCTCTCCTTATTTTTTAATTAATGATGTTCCAGTCATTTCGTCTGGTTGGTTTACATTCAATAGATCTAACATGGTCGGGGCAAGGTCTCCAAGGATCCCACCGTCACGAAGCTCCACGCCTTCTTTTGTCACGATGACAGGGACTGGGTTCGTCGTGTGGGCGGTCATTGGTTGGCCTTCTTCCGTCACCACTTCATCAGCATTCCCATGGTCTGCAGTGATGATGGCTGTACCGCCTTTTTCCGTGATGAGATCAATGATCTTGCCAAGACACTCATCCACCGTTTCGATTGCCTTGATGGTTGGCTCAAGCATACCTGAGTGACCGACCATATCCGGGTTGGCAAAATTCAGGATGATGGCGTCCTGACGATCTTCACGAATTTCTTCCAGTAAAGCGTCCGTGACTTCATAAGCACTCATTTCAGGCTTCAAGTCATACGTTGCCACTTTAGGAGAATCGATCAGGATCCGTTTCTCACCAGGGAATTCCGCTTCACGTCCACCGCTCATAAAGAACGTGACGTGTGGATATTTCTCTGTTTCAGCGATGCGCAATTGCTTCAGTCCGTTTTGTGAAAGGACCTCGCCAAGCGTGTTATCAAGGTTTGTCGGTTTGAATGCTACAAAACCGTCAACCGTTTCACTGAAACGTGTCAGGCACACAAAGTGAAGATCTTTGGGGAATTTGTCCCCGCGGTCGAATGAACGGAAATCTGCATTCGCAAATGTATTCGAGATTTGGATGGCACGGTCCGGACGGAAGTTGTAGAAAATGACTGCATCTTCGTCTTTGATCGTTGCGACCGGCTCTCCGTTTTCTTTTGTAATGACAGATGGAATGACGAATTCATCATGGATTCCATTTTCATACGAATCGTTTACAAGTTCGATTGGATCCTGATAGCTTGGGCCTTCACCATACACCATGGCACGGTAGGATTTCTCCACCCGTTCCCAACGCTTATCGCGGTCCATTGAATAGTAACGACCTGAAATCGTCGCGAATTGTCCTACGCCGATTTCCTTCATTTTTGCTTCCGCGTCTTCAATATACTTCTTCGCCGTTTGAGGGCCGACGTCTCGACCGTCAAGGAAGGCATGGACATAGACATCTTTCATTCCTTCTTTGGCCGCTAAACCAAGAAGGGCATAAAGATGCTCGATATGGCTGTGCACTCCGCCATCCGAAAGCAGTCCGAAGATATGAAGATTCGTGCCTTTTTCTTTTGCATGATTGATGGCATCCAGGAACGTGGTATTCTGTTCGAATTCCCCTTCACGGATGGCCAAATTCACACGCGTCAAGCTCTGGTACACGATACGTCCTGCACCGATATTCAAGTGACCCACTTCTGAGTTCCCCATTTGACCTTCAGGGAGTCCCACAGCTTCGCCACTCGCTGTCAGTTGACTATGTGGATATTGATTCCACAGGCGGTCAAAGTTCGGCTTGTTTGCCTGAGCGACCGCATTTCCTTCTTTCACATCACGGAAGGCAAAGCCGTCCAGGATGATTAATGCTACTGGTGACTTACTCATTGTTGCTAGCACCTTCCAACAATTGCAGGAAGCTTTGTGGTTCAAGGCTTGCTCCACCTACAAGGGCACCATCGATATCAGATTGAGCCATGTATTCCTTGATGTTAGCAGGCTTTACACTACCGCCGTATTGAATGCGCACGGCGTCTGCAGCTGTTTCAGAGAATTCTCCTGCAACCACTTGACGGATGTGGGAACATACTTCGTTCGCATCTTCCGCTGTAGAAGATTTACCAGTACCGATTGCCCAGATTGGCTCATAAGCAATGACCGTTTGTTTCACTTGATCTTCAGAAAGACCTGCAAGTGCTTTTTTCACTTGAGTCCCGACAAGTTCCTTTGTTTCGTTGTTTTCGCGTTGTTCAAGTGTTTCACCTACACAAACGATCGGTGTTAAACCGTGTTTGAATGCAGCAAGAGTCTTCTTGTTCACTGACTCATCTGTTTCGTTGAACATTTCACGACGTTCAGAGTGTCCAAGGATGACATATTGTACACCCAAGTCAGAAAGGGCTACAGGGCTAACTTCTCCTGTGAATGCTCCGTTTTCTTCAAAGTGCATATTTTGAGCACCTACAGCCACTTTAGAATCTTTCGTCAAGGTCACCAGGGTTTCTAAAAATAGGGCTGGTGAACAAATGACAGAGTCCAATACTTCCTGATCAGGCACAAGTCCTTTTACTTCTTCAGTGAAGGATTTAGCTTCTCCAAGCGTTTTGTTCATTTTCCAGTTACCTGCAATAATCGGTTTACGCATTGTCCTCATCCTTTCTGTTTTTCATATCGGTTCAGCAAGATGTTGGTCTTTGATGAAGCGATTACTTATCGTTAAGAGCCACTACTCCCGGAAGGTCTTTTCCTTCCATGAATTCGAGTGATGCTCCACCACCTGTAGAAATATGACTCATCTTGTCAGCATAACCGAATTTTTCTACGGCTGCTGCAGAGTCACCGCCACCGATAACAGAATATGTATCTGTTGCATCGGCTAACGCCTCCGCTACGGCTTTCGTTCCATTTGCAAATGTTTCTAATTCGAATACACCCATCGGTCCGTTCCAGATCACAAGCTTAGAATCTTTGATTGTATCCTGGAATAGAGCTCTCGTCTTAGGTCCGATATCAAGTGCTTCCCAATCTGAAGGGATTGAATCGATATCCACTTCTTTCGTATTTGCATCATTTGAGAAGTCATCAGCAACGACTACATCAACAGGCATAAGGAATTTAACGCCTTTGTCTTCTGCTTTTTTCATGAATTGCTTCGCTAAATCAATTTTATCTTCTTCAAGAAGGGATTTCCCTACCTCATGGCCTTGGGCTTTCACGAATGTGTAAGCAAGTCCTCCGCCGATGATCAGGTTGTCCACTTTATCTAATAAGTTGTCAATGACACCGATTTTGTCTTTTACCTTTGCTCCACCGACGATGGCTGTGAATGGGCGCTCCGGATTGGATAGGGCTTTTCCTAATACGTCAAGCTCTTTCTCCATCAGTAGTCCTGCTACAGCCGGAAGGTGCTTTGCCACTCCTTCAGTAGAAGCATGTGCACGGTGAGCAGCACCGAATGCATCGTTCACATAAAGGTCAGCAAGCGCTGCGAATTCTTTTGCAAGCTCAGGGTCATTCTTTGTTTCCCCAGGGTAGAAGCGAACGTTTTCCAGTACAAGAACGTCACCTTCAACCATGTCACTGATCTTTGATTGAACAGCTTCACCATATGCCTCATCTGCTTTGGCTACGTTTTTCCCCAGAAGTTCGGAAAGTCTTTCAGCCACAGGTGTTAAACGCAGCTCTTCCACCACTTCACCTTTCGGACGGCCTAAGTGACTAGCCAGAATGACCTTTGCTCCGCCATCAACCAAGTACTTGATCGTAGGGAGAGCAGCTTGAATGCGGGTTTCATCTGTGATCTTGCCTTCAGACATCGGTACGTTGAAGTCCACACGGCAAAATACGCGTTTCCCTCTTACATCGACATCTTTAATCGACTTTTTGTTCATCGTAAAAGGCCTCCTTTAGTTTTCAATTTCTACATCTTTTTCAAAAAAATAGAAACAACAATAAGAAAAGGGAGAGGGGAATCTTCCCCGCTCCCCTTCATCACATCTTCATTATAGATGGTGGGACAAAATTTATCCATCAATCACCATGCTAATGATGTCAATTTACAAAACTTTATGGATTAAAGTCCTTTTGAAGCGATATAACCAGCTAGGTCTACTACACGGTTAGAGTATCCGCTCTCGTTATCGTACCAAGAGATAACTTTTACCATGTTGTCTTCTAGAACCATTGTAGAAAGTGCATCGATTGTAGAAGAAGCCGGGCTACCGTTGTAGTCAGTTGATACTAAAGGCTCTTCGCTGTAAGCAAGGATTCCTTTAAGATCGCCTTCAGCAGCTTCTTTAAGAGCTGCATTCACATCTTCAGCCGTTACGTTCTTATCAAGTTCAGCAACTAAGTCTACTAGAGAAACGTTTGGAGTTGGAACACGAACCGCTCCACCGTTCAGTTTCCCTTTAAGCTCAGGAAGAACTAGAGATACAGCCTTCGCAGCACCTGTAGTTGTTGGAATCATGTTCTCAGCAGCTGCACGTGCACGACGGTAATCTTTATGTGGTAAGTCTAAGATTTGTTGGTCGTTTGTGTAAGAGTGGATGGTTGTCATCATTCCACGCTTGATTCCGAATTTATCGTTAAGAACTTTCGCGAATGGCGCTAAGCAGTTTGTAGTACAAGATGCGTTAGAGATAACGTCGTGGCTGGCCGCGTCGTATTTATCTTCGTTTACACCCATAACAACTGTGATATCTTCATCAGATGCAGGAGCAGAAATGATTACTTTCTTCGCACCGGCTTCGATATGTTTCGCAGCGTCAGCACGCTTTGTGAAACGGCCAGTAGATTCAACAACGATATCTACACCAAGATCTCCCCAACCAAGTTGAGCAGGATCGCGCTCTGCCAATACTTTTACTTTCTTACCGCCAACTACAAGGTAGTCACCGTCAACAGTTACTTTCTCTTGAAGAGTTCCGTGAACTGTATCATATTGTAAAAGGTGAGCAAGCATGTTTGCATCAGTTAAGTCATTAACTGCTACTACCTCTACGTCGTTATTTTTAAGTGCTGCACGGAATACATTACGTCCGATACGTCCAAATCCGTTAATACCAATTTTTGTTGCCATGAATAATTTCCTCCTTTAGATAGTTAAGGATGATTTTTTTATATTTCAAAAGGGCTTACCCTTTTAAAAGCTCTCTCGCTGCTCCTTCATCCGTGATGAGCACGGTTTTATGAGGAGCACCCTTCATATACGCCCGAATCGCTTTTGCCTTCGAACTGCCGCCAGCGACGGCAATGACGTTTTCGATGTGACTTAAGTCTTCTAATTGCAGGCCGATCGTCGGCACCTTATGTACCACTTCACCTGCTTCGTCAAAATAGTAACCAAATGCTTCCCCGACGGCGTGACCCCCGGTGATTTTCTCGAAATCTTCTTCCGTGGTCTTTCGTCTTTCTGCCATTGTGATAGCATCCCCAATTCCATGGAGAACCATGTTGGCCGATTTGATCAAATTTAGGACTTCTTTGATCATCGGTTCCTTCAAGAAGGACTTATATACTTCTTTACTAACCTGATCCGGCACATATAAAACACGATGACGCGTCCCTGTGTGCTCTGCCATCTTGGCACATATGGTGTTGGCCTGGTTCTTTACATCTTCCCCGATTCCACCCCGAGCAGGAACGAACAAGGTTTCGTCAGAGAAATCAGGTGTCAGCCTTTCTGCTACGGCTGCCATCGTCGAACCTCCAGTCACAGCGATGATAGTATTCCCCTTAAGTCGGCGTTTCATACTAGCAGCTGAAGCACGCCCTAATTCTTCTTTTACCCAAGGAGACTCATCACTATTCCCCGGAACGATTACAATTTCATGAAGATTAAGTAACGATTTTAATTCCTGTTCCATTACATTGATCCCGGAAATCTCTCTCATCATGCTTTCAAGGTTCTCTAAAAGCTGGATACCATCTTCCGTCATGATCATCCCGGAAGTCTTGATATCAATGAGATCTTGATTATTCAGGAACTCCACTTCACTTCTCAGTACGCGTTCCGTCAGGCCCATATTCTGAGCAAGACTTCTGCGTCCGACAGGCTGCATGAACCGGATGGAACGTAGAATCTGATGCCTTTTTTGCATAATTTCAAGCAGGTCAGGTAATAATCGCTTTTGTATGTCAATTAAAGATTCCATAGTTAAAAGCTCCTTCAAATGAAGTGCGCGGATGCGTTGGACTCATTAAGTCCCACATAGACATATTATGTCCCACTACCTCCAAAAAAAATTCATCCCTGCTTACAAGTTTCATTTTATCAGGGTATGAATCGTAATTCAACTAGAAACTATCGGGTTTTTTCATGTAAACGCTTGCTGAGCGTAAAATAATCAATCTGCCCATACTGAAGGATTTCCCCGTCCAGTTCCACGACCGGGATCATCAGTCCGAAACGTTCCGTGAGGTCATCGCTTTTATCGATGTCCTCTTCTTCAATGGAAAAGCCCATCTCATCCTGAAGGAGTTTCAGGGTGATTTTTGCGTCTTTACAAAGTCCACATTGTGTGCGGGTGTAGAAAATGACTTGCTTCATATTATTGCCTCGCTTTGTTTAGTTGTAGGGAGTGTCAGGTTGGGTTGTTATTTTTGTACCAGGTACATTCGGGCTTTCGTGTACCTGGTACAAATTGGCTTCGGTGTACCAGGTACAAACCAACCATTGTGTACCTGGTACACTCTCCATGCAATCCTCTATTCATATCTCTTCCTCATCGTAGAAGAAGTGATCCCCATTTGATCACGGTATTTGGCGATGGTCCTTCTGGAAACATCATAGCCTTTATCCAATAATAGATTCACAATCTTCTGGTCAGATAGAGGCTTTTTCTTGTCTTCTTCATCAATCAGTTTCTGAAGCTCATTTTTCACGGTCCGGGCAGACGCCGCTTCTGAATACTCAAGTTTGACTGATTTGATCGCTGAGGTAAAGAAGTACTTCAACTCGAAGATCCCAAAAGGGGTTTGCATATACTTCCCCTTCACGGCACGGCTGATCGTCGATTCATGTACATCGATTTCATCGGCGACCTGCTTTAACGTCAGGGGCTGGATTGCAGATGGTCCTTCCAAAAAGAACGACTTCTGCTTCTCAGCAAGCATCTTCCCCACTTTCAGGATCGTCTGTTTCCGCTGACGTAAACTTTGCAGGAGCCACCGGAAATCCTGCTCCTTCTCTTGAAGATAGGTTTGGACTTCCTTATCCGGGTGATTTTTCAGGAAATCCGTGTACTCTTCATTATAAGTGACGTTAACGGTTGTCCCATCATGTAACGATACGGTCACGGTATGCCCGTCGATCACGTTCACCACAAGCTCGGGAATAATGTATTCAGCGATATGCTGGGAGTATTTCGATCCCGGCCTCGGGTTGCACTGTTGGATGAAATCGGCAGCCTGCTGGATGTCTTTCAGTTCAACCCCAAGCTCCTTGCCGATCGCCTTCCACTTCTTTTCCCCAAAGGCTTGAAAATGATCGGTTACAATCTGCTTCACCAAAGGGGGAACATCTGCTTTTCGCTGTAACTGAAGGGAAATGCACTCCTGCAGGGATCTCGCCCCTATCCCAGCCGGTTCCAACTCCTGAATCCTCTTAATATAGGTTTCCAGTTGAGCCCATTCCAAACCATGTTTTTGCATGAAGGATGGTTCATCCACCCTTAAATAACCGTTGTCATCCAAGCTGCATATTAATTCATCAAGTATCTTCCGATCGAAGGAAGTAAGCGATTTCAAATTTATTTGAACAGATAAAGCATCCGCAAGGGTATTCGTCGGCACGGAAACATATTCATACCAGTCCACCGTATGCTCGGGATTGCCGGCATTTCGTTTATACGTATAAGGTTCTCGTTGATAGAGGGAGTCTTGTTTAGGCGGTTCTACTTGTATAAGGGGATTCTCTAATTGCTTAGCTTCTAAATAAGCATTCAGTTCCATCGTAGAATATTGGAGGATGGTGATGGCTTGAGAAAGCTGTTGAGTCATTTGAAGTTTGAGTTGTTGATTTTGAAAAAGTCCTGCTTTCAAATTCATGATTACTAACCTCCCATTTATCTATTCTACAATAAAATTGGGTGTTCGTTAATGGGAATTCGTTGGTAGTATTATATATATGATATTCTCCAAAAATTTCACAGAGAATGTGGTAGTTGATTTCCGCTGCAGGTGCTCGCTTTCCGCGGGGCGTGAGTTGAGCCTCCTCGGGCTTGCCCTGCGGGGTCTCAACTTTCACGCGTTTCCCGCAGGAGCTATTCCTGTGAGATGAGAATTCATCTATTGCATAAAAAAAGACCCTCCGTTATGATGCAGGTGCTAACCAATCGCTCATAACTAAGGAGGATCTTCAC